>CAVXOO010000224.1:0-8086 GCA_963762945.1 uncultured Acidobacteriaceae bacterium
ATGAATCGCCCTGCGTACTGACCGGCAAAGAGCTCAACCCCAAGGAAATCGTGCTCGGCCTGCGTGGCTATCTGAATGAATTTGGACCGAAATCCGAACAGCCTCTGCTCGGCAAGTACGCATCGCAGCAGGCGGCCTTCGAGTGCACCACTTGCGGGGCTTGCGAGTTCCAATGTCCTGTGGGAATCGAGCACGTGCCGATCCTCGTCGGCCTGCGCCGCGGTGCAGTCAACACCGGCAACTGGGACGATGCACACGGCTCCAAGCTCTTCCTGGCTCTCGAAAAAGGCAGCAACGCCCTCGGCCTCAGCACTACGGAGCGCGACAAATTTATCGAGAAAAACGCGCTGCCTATCTTCGACGGAACGCAAGAATACTGTCTGTGGCTGGGCTGCATGGGCGCCTACGATCCGCGCGGCCGCGAGATTGTTTTAGCCCTGGCGCGCGTCATGCGACATCTCGGCGTCAGCTTCGGCGTTTTGCGAAAAGAGAAGTGCTCGGGCGACCCGGTGCGCCGCCTCGGCAACGATCTGCTCTTTCAGCAATTGGCGGAAGCCAATCTTGACGCGATGGCGCAGAATCGCGTGAAGAAGATCGTGTCGATCTGCCCGCATTGCGTGCGCACCATCCAGGAGGATTGGAAGGAATTCGGCACGCCGCCCGAGGTTGAGCATCACAGCGAATTTTTGGCTCGACACCTGGGCGACTTGAGCTTTGTATCAGGGCACGACTTTAGTCGCGCCGAAGGCGAGGGAAAAAACGCCGGGGCTTTAGCCACTGAGCAATCTCGCAACGAAACAATCGTATTCCACGATCCTTGCTACTTGGGCCGTTATAGAAATGTCTACGACGAGCCGCGGCAGGTCGCCGCGCTGGCCGGCGATCTCGTCGAGGCTCCGCGTTCGCGGGAACGCAGTTTCTGCTGCGGGGCCGGCGGCGGCCTCGCGTTTCTCGGCGAGGAGAAGGGCGAACGCGTCAGCCACGTCCGCGCGGCAGAGTTGGCTGCAACGGGTGCGGGCGTCATTGCCGCGGCCTGCCCCTTTTGCAATACCATGTTTCGTGACGCACTCGCAGCCCGCGGCGAAGGCGCACCGGAACTGATGGACATTGCGCAAATTGCGGCGCGAGGATTGGCGCAGGAAGAATGAACCGGATCGGGAGCGCTCGAAGATGAAGATCGTCGTCGCCATCAAACAAATCCCGAGCCACGATGCGCGGGTGCGCATTGCGGCAGATGGAAAGTGGATCGACGAGACAGATCTCGAGTGGGCCATGAACGAGCCCGATGCCCACGCGCTTGAAGAAGCGCTGCAGCTAAAAGAAAAGCACGGCGGCGAAGTGATTGTGGTAAGCGCGGGGCCGGAGCGCGTTGCAGCCACGCTTCGCGAGGCGCTCGCTAAAGGCGCCGACCGCGGCATTCACATTGTCTCGGATGCCCTGGGCGCGCGCGATGCTTTGGGCGTTGCAAGGCTGCTTGCCGCAGCCGTCAAACCTGAAAATCCCGACCTTGTGCTCACCGGATTGCAGTCTGAAGACCTGGGCCTGGGCCAGACCGGCGTGATTCTGGCCGAGTTGCTCGGCCTGCCCCATGCCACGCTGATTCTTCACGTCGAAAAAACCGATGCAGGCCTCAAAGTGAAGCGCGAACTCGAAGAGGGCTGGTTTCAGTCGATCGAAATGCCGCTGCCCGCGCTCGTGACCATGCAGTCGGGCGGCAACAAACTGCGCTACGCGACGCTGATGGGCATCAAGCGCGCCAAGACCAGGGAGCTGCGCGTGGTGAACGCTGCGGAACTCGCCGAAAACGCCGCGCCGGCGGCGACCCTCGAACAAATTTCCGCGCCGAAGAAGCAAAAATCCACACAGATTCTCTCCGGTTCGCCAAAAGAGGCCGCAACAGCGCTCGTTGAAAAGCTGAAAACGGAGGCGCGCGTACTATGAGCTGCATTTTGGTTGTGGAGGAAGCGCGCCGCGACGTAAACTCCCGAATCTTTCAGGAAACTCTGGCCGCAGGCCGCAAGCTGGTCGAGTTGACGGGCCTGACGTTGAAAGCCGCGGCAGTTGGCGACTCCGCAAAGGACATCTTTCTCAAAATCTCAGGTACGCCGCCTCACGCAGGATATGAGATTCAGCACCCGTTACTTGAAAGCTACACTGCCGACGGCTACACATTCGCATTCGAGCAATTGGTCCGCACGCTCGAGCCACGGTACGTTCTCTTTCCACATAGCTACCAGGCGCGCGATTTTGTTCCGCGCCTCGCGGCGCGGTTCGGCCAGGTGCTCATCGGCGATGTGACGGCGATCAAAGAAGGACCTTTGTTTGAGCGTCAGCTCTTCCAGGGAAGGATGAGCGCGGCGTACCGTCACATGGGCGACGGCCCCTGCTTTCTCTCCATCCAAAACGGCGCCTTTCAAGCCGATACGGGGAGCGGCGGCCACATGGAGATCTACGGATTCATCCCAACCCTCGACCCCGCGCAGATTCGCACGCGGCCCGGCGAACCATTTCGTGAATCGGCGCAGACTGTCGATCTCGGTTCGGCGCAGCGCATTGTCAGTGTGGGGCGCGGCATCAAGGGCGCGGAGAATCTGCCGCTCGTTTCAGCCCTTGCCCAGGCGCTCGATGCGGAGCTGGCGGCCTCGCGCCCCATCTGCGATAACGGCTGGCTGCCGCTGGAGCGACAGGTGGGCAGCTCCGGACACACGGTTGCGCCGAGGCTCTACGTCGCCATCGGCATTTCCGGTGCGATTCAGCACCTGGTGGGCATGAAAGGCTCCGAGTGCATCGTGGCCATCAACAAAGATCCCGATGCGCCCATCTTCGAGATCGCCGACTACGGTATCGTCGGCGATCTCTTCGAAGTGGTGCCCGCACTTACCGAAGCGTTGAAGACGGCGAAGTAAACACAATCACCAAACGTGGCAGGCGTTGGCCGGCATCATGGGCTGACTCGCCTTGCAGTTGAAGGCTTTGCCAAACCCCGGAAAATTCTGCACCACGCCGTTGGCCCGGAACTCGCTCGGAGAATGCGGATCGGTTTGCGCCAGGAGGCGGATCAACTCCGGCCGCATGTTGTCGCACCAATTCTGCCCGAAGGCAAGGAAGAACTGTTGGTCCGGCGTATACCCGTCCTGTTTTGCGTTCAGATCGATGCCTTTGCGTTTTGCATCGGCCAGAAACGCGAGATACGCCAGCCGCATGCCGCCGTTGTCGGCAGTATTCTCGCCCAACGTCAGTTTGCCGTTGAGCTTTACGTCGTCGACGGCCGTGAAGTTGCCATACTCCTCGACTTCGCAATCCGTCATATCGTCAAACTTCTTGCGATCGTCGGCCGACCACCATCCCGACAGATTTCCATAGCCGTCGAACTGGCTGCCCTGATCGTCGAAGCCGTGTGTCAGCTCGTGGCCGACGATGGCGCCGATGTGACCGTAGTTCTCCGCGTCGGTGGCGCTGGGATCGTAAAACGGAGCCTGCAGAATGCCGGCGGGAAAGTTGATGTCGTTCATCGACGGATTGTAGTAAGCGTTCACCGTCGGCGGGCTCATTCCCCACTCGGCGCGATCAACCGGTTTGCCGATCTTGGCCAGTTGCCGCTTGTTTTCGAAATCCACAGCGCGCAGTGCGTTGCCGAGTGCGTCGCCGCGAACCACCGTCAAGGTCGAGTAGTCGCGCCAATGATCGGGATACCCGATTTTGTCGGCCACCAGATGAAGCTTGGCCTCCGCGACCTTCTTGGTTGGGTCGCTCATCCAAGTTTGCGCGCTCAACTCCTCGCCCATCGCGGCTTCAATGTCGTGAACCATCTGCACCGTGAAGGCCTTATTCGCGGCGGGAAAGTTCTTGGCCACGTAAACCTGGCCCAGCGCTTCGCCCATGGCGCCGTCGGTAGCCGCCACGCACCGCTTCCAGCGCGCTCTCTGCTCCGGCTGCCCCTGCAGTTCCTGATCGTTGAATTTGAAATCTTCCTGGCTGAGCGCCTTGGGCAGCGCGTACTCTGGAATTGAGCTGATAAGTTGCCAGCGCAAGTAGACCTTGATGGTCTCAAGATCTGTGGTATCGAGCACGGCCTCAAGGCCCTTGAAGAAGTCCGGATTGGCCACGTTCAATTCCGAGATCCCGGTGAGGCCGGTGTCGGCAAAGAGCTTCGTCCAGTCGATTGCCGGCGTCAGCTCGGCAAGCTTCGTCGCGGGCAAAAGGTGATAGACATTCTCAGGCTGGCGGCGCGAAGTTACGTCCATCGATGCCTTAGCGAGGGCTGTTTCGAGAGTCATAATCTTTTGCGCATCGGACGCGGCCTGGTCCGAAGGCTCACCGAGCAAATGCAGCATGGCGGCCACGTGCTCTACGTACTCCGTCCGCGTCTTCTCGGCTTCGGCCCCGGTGCGGAAGTAATAATCGCGTTCCGGAAGGCCCAGCCCGCCCTGATCGACGACGGCAATTTGCTTTTGCGCGTCCTTGAAGTCCTGCTGCTCGCCATAATTAAAGAACGCGCCCACGTTGATCATCTGGTAATGTGCCAGCAGATCCGTCAAATCCTTTTTGCTGCCGAGCGCCGCGATGCGGTCGAGTTCGGGCTGCAACGACTTGAGGGCGTTGGCGTCAATCGCGTCCTCGTCCATGCAACTCGCGTAATAATCGCCGATCTTCTGCTCGTTGGCAGAACGTTGGGCGCTGGGTTGGGCTGCCTCGTCGAGCAGACCTTTCAAAATGTTTTGGGTGTAGTCGTAGATGACGGAAAAATCGCTGTAAGACGACCTGTCCGACGGAATCGGGTGGAGCTTGCTGAAGTTTCCGCACGCGTACTGATAAAAGTTCACACAGGGGTCCGCGCTGGTGTCGATCAATGTCTTATCGAGACCCGGCAATAGCTCAACTTTCACGGGAACGTTGCTGGCAGTGGAATTCGCTGCCTGCGCGTGAACTACCGCAACGCACGGCACAAGAACAACCAGGCCCATCAAGCCGGGCAGTACAAAACGGCAAAATCGATGCATGCGATTGACCTCAACCTTCAGTCTTTAGAGTGTAAACAATGCCGACGGCACCCGGCCATGTGAATCATACGCAGGCGAAGTGAAATAGTTCCCGCGAGTCGCCGCGATCAGCCGAGGGATGCGCGCAGAGCCGCGTGACCGTGGAGTTCCGAGCTGCTTAAGGGGATTCTGGCTCCTATGCCACAAGCGCCATGGCGCGGATGGTTTCCTTGCGCACAGTAAGCTTCTCGATCAGGTCGGTGCGCACCTCGTAGCCGCGGCCCGGCGTGTCGGGAACGGCAATCTCGCCCTCACGCGAAACCGTGATTTCGGGCTCGACGATGTCCTGGGCCCAATAACGCGCCGACGCGGAGACATCGCCCGGCAGCGTAAACCCTTCCAGCGTGGAGAGCGCGATGTTGTGCGCGCGGCCTATGCCCGACTCGAGCATTCCTCCGCACCACACGGGAATGCCGCGCTCCATTGCGGCGTTGTGCACGGCGATGGCCTCGGAGAAGCCGCCTACGCGGCCCAGCTTGAGATTGATGATGCGGCACGATTCCATCTCGATTGCGGCCAGCGCATCGCGCCGGTTGCGGATAGACTCGTCGAGGCAGATGGGCGTGTTGATGCGCTTTTGCAGCATGGAATGGAAGTAGAAATCGTCGTGCCAAAGCGGCTGCTCGATCATCAGCAGATCGAAGGCGTCGAACGATTCCAGCAGCTCCTGATCGTGCAGGCGATAAGCAGAGTTGGCGTCGCAACTGAGCAGGATTCCGGGCCAGCGGCTGCGCACACGCTCGAAAACTTCCACATCCCAGCCGGGCTTGCACTTGAGCTTGATGCGCCGATAGCCCGCGTCCAACTCGCGCTCAACGATCGCAAGCAATTCGGGAATTGAGGACTGAATGCCAAGAGAAACGCCGCAGGCAATACTCTCGCGCACGCCGCCAATCAGTTGCGAGAGAGAGATGCCATCGCGCTGCGCCTCGAGATCCCAGATGGCGTTCTCGAGCGCGGCCTTCGCCATGGGATTCCCACGCACAGCGCCCAAGATGCGTGGACACTCGCCGCCATGTTCCGGCGACTCGGCGGCCAGCATTGGTCCCAGCTCATTCACCAGCACCTGCCAGGCGCTGTCGGTGGACTCGCCCGAAAAAAACGGATGCTCGCCAGCGGTGCACTCGCCCCAGCCGGAAAGTCCTTCGGACTGGACTTCGGCGAGTACGATTCTTCGATTGCGGGTGACGCCAAAACTGGTTTCAAAGGGTCGCACCAGCGGCATTTGGATTTCGCGGAGGACGATGGCATCGATTCTCATTGATTCCTCTTTATGATTCAGGCTTGAAAATAAGAACCTAATTCGTAGACACCGTTGCCTTCGGCGTCGCGGGAAAAATCCAGCACAGCTAATCCCTGGGGAAAAGCCTGCCGAAACTGCTTTTGATTCTCTAACTGAACAGCGAGAGCCCGCTCTCGGGTGCCTTCGCCGGCCTTCCACTGGTCGATCGAGGCCGGAACCAGAATGCGTTTCTCAATAGCGCTTGCGGCTGCCGGGCGCCGGGCAAGAACAGCCTCGACTCGCTGGGAATCCAGCTCCCATTCGGCTAAAAGACGGTCAGTCGGCAGACCACCCTGCAGTCGAGATGAGGATACACCATAGAAATCCACAAGGTATTCACGCGCGATTGCGCCCAGCCTGTGGATATTGAGAAAAGCGTTTTTGATTTCCAGCGGATCAAACGTCCACTCCATGTGCCGGATGCCGCGCGAAAGCGCATCCCGGCGTTGCTCCCATTTGAGTTGCGCGCCAATACCGCGATTGCGATGCGAGGCACGGACGGCCAACATGTGGGAGTGAAGATACGGCCGGGGGCCTTCCGATGTGGATTTCACTCCAGGCAAAGACATGGCGAAACCAACGAGGCCGCCGTCAGGAACTGAAGCAGCATCGCCGCCGATCTCGCTATCGAACGCGCCGATGACCTGGCCGCCGATCTTCTGCGCCAACAAAAACGTCTTGCGGGGAATGGCATCGTTTTCGTCATAACCCCAGGTTTCGATCTGGAGTTGAACGCAGGCCTCTATCTCAATCATGCCCGCGCAGGAGCGAATGCGAATCATGGCCGCGCCTGCTTTGCCGGTTCAGAAGCCGCGAGCTTGCGTTTTGCCTCTGCCCACAATGCTTCCAATTCATTCGGAGCAAGTTCTTCCAGCGGGCGCGGCGAATTCATCTCCATCTCGTGGAAGCGATGGCGAAAACGTAAGTTGCAGTTGCGCAGGGCCATCTCCGCATCGACGCCCAGATGGCGTCCGAGGTTGACGACCGTAAACAGCAGGTCGCCCAGTTCCGCTTCGACGGCCGGCTTGCGCGCGGGATCGCCGGAAGCGGCTTCGGCTTCGAGTTCCGCGGTTTCTTCGGCGACCTTGGGCAGCAGCTCGCGCCAAGTGGGCCAGTCGAATCCGGCTTTCTGCGCCTTCGCGCCAAGTTTCGCCGCTTCAGCCAATGCCGGGACGGCCCGCAGAACGCTGTCCAGTCGCGAAGGCGGTTGCTCTTGGGTCGAAGGTGCGCCCGCGGCATGCAATTTGTCCGCTGCGTGCGATGCTTTCTCCGCAGCTTTGATCTCTTCCCAGTTGCGCAGCACGGCATCGGACGAGCCGTCAACATTTACGTCAACCTTAGCGCGGTTTCCCGCCGCGCGCGCGGCCTCGTCGCCAAAAACATGGGGATGACGCCGCACCAATTTTCGATTCAGGCCATCGAGCACATCGGCGATGGTAAAGTGGCCCTCGGTGGCAGCCATCTCCGCGTAAAAAAGAACCTGAAGCAGGAGATCGCCCAGCTCTTCAGACAAGTGTGGGAAGTCGCGGCGCTCGATGGCGTCGAAGACTTCGTAGGCCTCTTCGAGTGTGTATTTGCGAATGGAGTCGAAGGACTGTTCGCGATCCCACGGGCAGCCGCCGGGCGCACGCAAACGCGCCATAATGGCCACCGATTCCTCAAACAACGCGGCCGCCCGCGCCGGGTCGGTGATGGCTTGCGCCGAAAAATCCTTTTGGCTGGAGTGAGCCGGAGGAAGATCCATGCATCTCTAGTTTACCTTGCG
>CAVXOO010000225.1:0-10916 GCA_963762945.1 uncultured Acidobacteriaceae bacterium
AACTCGAAAAAATTGGCTCCCAGCGCAGGCCACGCGAAAGTTAATAACAGGCTCTTAGCCCCGGCCCGGAGACGTCGCTTTATTCGTTGGCTTCGATGCGGCGTCCGTGCGACTCCTGCAGCGGCCGGGTATTCAGCTTGTAGAGTTTGCTGAAGGCGCGGAACTGATCGCGGCTGATGCTCAGGTCCTCCTGAAATACCAACCAGCGCACGCCCTCGGTGCAGGGCGGCTCCAACTCCGAACCCTGGTAGGTCCAGTAGCCGCGATCGGCGGGGAGCAGGCCGCCCGCGCTCACCATATCGGTCACTCTTGCGGTGGCGCCTGGCTTGGCGGGCAAGTGCGCCCATAGGGTTGACAAGAACGCGTTGGGAAAGCCCTGGTCCTGGTTCATTCGCACGGCCAAAATCGCGATCTTGCCGTCGTCGCCACGGTGCACCAGGTCCACCTCCATGTCGGCGAGCTTGCCCTTGATGGAGTGCTCGCTGGGGTGGTGGAATTCAATCTCGACCAGTTGATAGCGGACGCCGTTGGCCACCATGGTGCTGCCGGGATCGACGTGGGCCACGATGCCGTGGCCGGTATTTTCAAGCGTCATGGGCCCGGCGACGTAGTGGAATTCGAGCGGTTGCAAGCTCTTGTCGAGATGGGTACTGTGAATGTCGAGCGGCGACTGTTCGTGGCCCTTGGAGCAGGCCTGGTAGGCCGGATCGAGCTTGCCCCAAACCACCGGGCCGGTCTTGCCTTCGTAAGTCCAGTTGGCTCCGCTTTGCGCGGCCAGAAAAGCGGCCGAGCCCAGCAACAGTGCGGTGATGGCAGATAAACGCATGGCTTTCTCGTGCTCCGTTCGACAGATCGGCATCCCGAAGCATTGTACGGCATGAGCGCGCCCGGCGCGAAAAAGCACAAATGGGCCGGTGTCCCTCATGGCGCTTCCTGGAATCGACCGGATCGGCGCACTTCCGTCTTGCTGCCCGGCGCACATTCACGTATAAATAATGCAAAAGCCCGAGAAAATCTGGTGGATGCAGACCTGTCAGACGGCCAATAAAACGGCCAGGCGGAAGCTGAATGTGTACCCCCTGGCGGCACAAACTTTGCGCGGCAGATGCATCGCCTGAAGAAAAGGAATCGGTATGAAACAGGGAGTCACCAGCATGGCAAAGCCATTGACGACGAACGAGCACCTGATCCGCTGGGTGGAAAAGATGGCCGAACTGACCGAGCCGGCGGCGATCCACTGGGTGGACGGAAGCCAGGAGGAGAACGACCGGCTGTGCGAGGAGATGGTGGCATCGGGCACACTCATCCGTCTGAACCAGGAGAAGTGGCCCGGCTGTTTCTATGCGCGCTCCGACCCGCGCGATGTGGCGCGCGTCGAAGACCGCACCTATATCTGCTCGCTCTCGAAAGACAACGCCGGGCCGACCAATAATTGGATCGAGCCCTTCGAGATGCGCAGGAAGCTCAAGGAACTTTTCCAGGGCGCGATGCGCGGCCGCACCATGTACGTGCTGGCCTTCAGCATGGGGCCGGTGGGCTCGCCCCTGTCGCGCATCGGCGTGCAGCTCACCGATTCGCCGTACGTGGTCGCCAATATGCGCATCATGACGCGCGTCGGCCTGCCAGTGCTCAAGGAAATCGACAAGGGCGAAGCGCGCGTTGTGCCCTGCGTGCACTCGGTGGGCATGCCGCTCGCGCCGGGACAAAAAGACGTAGCGTGGCCCTGCAACGACACCAAATACATCGTGCACTTCCCTGAGACGCGCGAGATCTGGAGCTACGGCTCGGGCTACGGCGGCAATGCCCTGCTGGGCAAAAAATGTTTCTCGCTGCGCATCGCTTCGAACATCGCCCGCGACGAAGGCTGGATGGCCGAGCACATGCTGATTCTGGGCGTGGAGTCGCCCCAGGGCGAGAAGACCTACGTGGCCGCCGCGTTTCCTTCGGCGTGTGGCAAAACCAACCTGGCCATGCTGGTGCCGCCGGCCGCATTCAAGGGCTGGAAGGTGACGACGGTCGGCGACGACATCGCATGGATCAGGCCGGACGCGAATGGACAGTTGCGCGCCATCAATCCCGAGGCGGGCTTCTTCGGCGTGGCGCCGGGCACCAGCGACAAGACCAATCCCAACGCCATGGCCACGCTCGCCCGCAACTCAATTTTCACCAACGTGGCGCTCACGCCCGACGGCGGCGTGTGGTGGGAGGGCATGACCGGCGAACCGCCGGCCAAGTGTATTGACTGGCGCGGCCAGCCGTGGACTCCGGAGATCGCAAAAGAAACCGGCGCCAAGGCCGCGCATCCGAATGGGCGGTTCACGGCTCCGGCATCGCAGTGCCCGTCGATCGATGCGGACTGGGAAAATCCCGAGGGCGTGCCCATCAGCGCCTTCATCTTTGGCGGACGCCGTTCCACAACCATGCCGCTCATCTACCAGGCCTTCAACTGGAGCGCCGGCGTCTACGTGGGCGCCACCATGGGCTCGGAGACCACGGCCGCGGCCACCGGCGCGGTGGGCGTGGTGCGCCGCGACCCGATGGCCATGCTGCCCTTTTGCGGTTACCACATGGGCGACTACTTCCGTCACTGGGTCAAGATGCAGCGCACCCTGAGCTCGACGCCGCGCATCTTCCACGTCAACTGGTTCCGCAAGAGCGACGAGGGCAAATTCCTGTGGCCCGGATTCAGCGAGAACATGCGCGTGCTCAAGTGGATCGTGGATCGCGTGCACGGCCATGTGCGCGGCAAGGAGACGCCCATCGGATGGACGCCTCACTTCGACGACATTGAGTGGACGGGACTCGACCTGCCGCGCGAGGACTTCGAGAAGATGCAGGAAGTGAACCGCGCCGCATGGCGCAAGGAGGTCCTCGGTCACGAGGAACTCTTCATCGACCTGCACGACCACCTGCCGCCGGAGATGATCTACCAGCGCGAACTGCTGATTTGCCGGCTGTAAACCCTGGAGCGTAGCAACGGATTTGTGTAGCGCCGGTCTCCTGACCGGCTGTAGTGCGGGTCTCCTGACCCGCACACCCTGTTGCACGATCCTTGGCGCGTCCCGTGGGCGAGGATGGGAGCGCGGCGCCTCAAGCTACCAGCGACACCTCTCCGTGCTGGCCGCGTGCCGGCTTCACGCTGATCTCCACATCTTGTCCAAGAGCGGTCAGGAAGTCCATCAGGCGCTCGACTGAGAACGTCCCGCCACGGTTGCGCATCAGCGCCGAAACGTGTGGCTGCCTGACGCCTAGAATCTTGGCCGCCGCCGTTTGGGTCAGGCCACGCCTGCGGATAATGCGGTAAATCTCCAGAGCAAGCCTGGCCTTCAACAGTTCTTGTTCCGGGTGAGGGAATCCGAGATCGGCAAAAACGTTGCCGCTGCTCTTTTCCGCCTTGATAGCTTTTTTCGCTTTCTCACGCATACTAGTTCTGTCCCTCTCTGTGCCGCATGGCAGCGTCAGCCAGTCGCCGCTTGATTAGCTCTATCTCCCGTTTGGGAGTAGAAATCCCGCTCTTCGACTTCTTTTGAAACGCGTGCGCACATACACCGCCTCGGCAAAGCGGACGGTGTATACAGCACGCCACGCGCCGCGCCGATCTTCCGACACAATTTCCATTACTGCGGCTCCGCCAAAGCCTTTCAGTGGCTTAGCCGCCGGATCGGTTTCGCCATTTTGCGCAGCATATAACGCCACGCCGATTTCGCGCCTGGCTTGGCGGGGAAACGCCCGCAAATCTCTCCGGCTGGTACCGAGCCATACGAGCGGGCGTTCAAGTTCGTTCACATATACAAATATATGTCTATTTATATATACCCGTCAATGGGTTCCCATCCATTTTGTCACTACAACCATAAACTGGCCAGAATGGCCACAATATGGTTGTAATCTGCGAGGATCGGTTTACGATTGTGGGCTGCAGGCGAGTAATCGCCACCCTGAGGTAGGAGTGAGATAGATAGAGCCGTTCATCTTACAGATACAAACAATCGAGTTGATTTTCGTTTGCCGGTCGCAGTTATGTAGCGTACAAAGACGTAGTAACTGCTCGGCGAATAATATTGCCGTCCTAAATCCACCTGTCCACAATAGCGTCCGGCTTCCTCTTTAGAGAGCCCAGCAGTGATCGGTACTTCCTCAATCCTCCCGACCAACAACCTGAAATCAGCTCTGACGCTCGGAAAGTCGAGTGCAGACTTTGTTTCTGGATCTCTAAACAGAACGCAAAAGTCGTTGACCCCCCCCTTGAACTTGCCAGCGTCGTTGACGAGGGTCGTGACCACATGTTTTGTCCTTTTCGTAGCAATGAGCTTCCCGGGCGGACTGACGGAGAGCGGCCCCGCAAAGAGGGGATTTGAAAGCACAACCACTGTGAAGAAGAACGGCACAACAAGTAAATGTGCCATACACCTCGTTTTCATGTGACTCCTTTCATAGATATCGCGCGAACGGCTGTTGCGGTTGTTGGGCCGATCTTGCTTGCGCTTCTCATACCAGAGCGCGTTATGCTCGTCTCTTTTCTGAGGCCGCCTCAGCCAACGAAGAAAACTAAACTCCAAACGTCATGCCCCATCTCCCGGAACTCCATGCTCCGCGATCGATTCGTCGCTTTTCCGTCCTGCAGTGAATTGGCGCACAAGAAGCGGCATCAGGAAAAGGATTGCGAACACGGTGGTGATCATGCCGCCCACTACTACCCGTGCTAGCGGTTGCTGAGCTTGCGCTCCAATTCCGTTGGATATTGCGGCCGGCAACAGGCCAATTCCCGCCGCCATGCAGGCCATGATGACGGGACGCATTTCGTCGAGGCAGCCCTTTTCCAGGCCGCGGTCGAAGCCTTCTTCGACCTGTGCACGACGGATTCCGGAAAGGAATACGACCGCCCCGAGCGTCGCTACGCCGGTTAGCGAGGTGAAGCCGACTGCAGCCGAAATGCTGAAGGCAGTACCGGTGAGAAAGAGCGTAAGAACGCCGCCAATGGCTGCAAATGGGAGCGTGGCGAGAACGATGAAAGCGTCGCGCCAGGTGCGGAACTGGACATAGAGCAGCACCAGAATGACGGCCAGACTGACGGGAACGATGAAGGCGAGGCGACGCTGCTCCTTTTTGAGGCTGTCGAATTCACCGGCCCACGTATATTCATAGCCGGAAGGAAGCTTGACCTGATTGGCAAGGCGGCTTTGCAGATCCTGAATGGCGCTGGCGAGGTCGCGGCCGCGCACGCTGAACTTGATAGGAATATAGCGGCGGCCTCCCTCGTGATAGATCATGAAGGCTCCGTTGCGGATATTTACGTCGGCCACCATTCCTAACTGTACCTGGCTGCCGTTCGGGGTGGGCAGCAGAATGCTGGAGACCTCTTCGGGCGTGCTGCGGAACTGCGGTGCGTAGCGAACGGTGAAGTCAAAGCGGCGTTCGCCTTCGATAATCTGAGTAACAGGGGCGCCGCCCACTGCGGCCTGTACGACGTTGTCTATATCCTGGGGCTGGAGGCCGTATCGTGCAGCCTTTGCACGGTCGATGGAAACCATAAGGCTGGGCTGGCCGGTGACGTCGAAGACACCAACGTCGGTAATGCCGGGAACCGATTTCATGATGTCTGCGATGCGATCGGCGAGGCGGGTGAGTTGGTCGAAGTCGGTGCCGAAGAGCTTGAGCGAGTTCTCGCCCTTGACGCCGGACATCGCTTCCTCGACGTTGTCCTGGATGTTCTGGGAGAAATTGAAATCGACGCCGGGGTACTGGCGAAAGCTGCGCTGAATGGCGGCGATCAGCTCGTCTTTGTTACCGTGGAATTGCGGGCGCCACTGTGAGCGCGGCTTCAGATCAGCGAGGAATTCAATGTTGTTGAAGGTACTGACGTCGGTCCCGTCATCAGGACGTCCCATCTGCGAGACCACCTGGGTGACTTCGGGATAGGCGCGCAGAGTGGCGCGAATGTCGTCGGCGAGCTTCGCCGAAGCCTGAAACGAAATGTCCGGCTGCATGTCGGCGCGAATCCACAGATTGCCCTCTTCGAGCGCGGGCATGAATTCGCCGCCAACGAAATCGAAGAGAATCATCGCCCCGCCGAGCGCCGCGAAGGCAACAATCCAGACGATACCGCCGAAGCGCAGCGTCCGTTGCAGGCCGCCGGTGTAACCGCGGCGGAATAATGCACTAAGCCAGGTTTCCTTCGGCTCGCTGCGAACGATCCTGGGAGCGGTAAAAGAGCCCAGCACCGGAGCGAAGACCAGCGCAAAGATCAGCGCTCCGGTCAGAGCAAAGCCGTAAGTGACGGACATAGGCGCGAAGATTTTCCCGGGCACACCCTGCATGGTGAAGAGGGGGATGAACGCGACGAGGATAATGAGCGTGGCAAACAGAACGGGCTTGGCCGCGTCTGCCACCCCGGCGAGAATCAACTCGATCGGATCCTCGTTTTCGCCGCTGTGCGAGATCTTGCGGTGTATGCTCTCCAGCACCACGATGCAGGTGTCAACCAAAATGCCGAAATCGATTGCGCCAATGGAGATCAGGTTTGCCGACTGGTTGGTAAGCACCATCATGCCGAAGGCAAAAAGCACCGCGAAAGGAATGGTCATGGCGGCGATGAGCGTAATGCGCCAGTCGCCCAGCATGCTGAGGAGCACCAGAGTCACCAGCGTCAGTCCCATGATGACCACATGGCGCACCGTGGTTGTCGTCACATGAATAAGGTTGGTGCGATCGTAGATTGTGCTTATATGCATGCCCGGCGGGAGCAGGTTGCCGTGGTTCAGCGCGTCGATCTTCGCGCGTAGCGCAGCAAGCGCAGGCAGCGACTTGGCTCCCTTCTGCAGCAGCACGATTCCCTCGACGATGTCGGGATCGTTGTTGCGGCCCACCTTGCCCAGCCGTGGCTGATATCCCTCGCGCACGTCGGCCACATCGCTGAGCAGCACAGGAACGCCATTGTGCTCGGCAATGACAATATTGCGCATATCGTCGAGCGAGTGAAGTAGGCCGATTCCCCGCACATTGACGCTCTGACTGCCCAGGGTCAAATAGTTGCCGCCAGCGTTGGCGTTGCTGTTCTGCACCGCGTTGATCACCTGGCTCATGGCGACGCCGTAGGTAAGCAGTTTATTGGGATCGACCTCGGCCTGATACTGTCGGGTTGTGCCTCCGAATGTAGCCACATCGATGATGCCCGGTACCTGCTTGATCTCGCGCTCCAGAAGCCAGTCCTGATTGGCCTTGAGCTCGTTCAGCGAGTAACCGGGCCCGGTGAGTTGGTAGCGATAAATCTCCCCGACCGGCGACTCCGGCGAGAGCTGCGGTTGCAGGTTGGCGGGGAGAGTAATCTGCTGCAACCGGTTCAGCGCCTCCTGGCGATCTACAAAGTAGTCGCTATCGAAATTGAAGTACATCTTCACATCGCTCAGGCCGAAGATGCTGATGGAACGAATCTGATCGAGCTCGGGCGTGCCATTCAGTCCCGTCTCCAGAGGACGGGTGACGAGTTGCTCCATCTCTTCCGCCGACCAGGAAGGGTTCTGCGTGATGAATTCGACCATGGGCGGCGAGGGATCAGGGTAGGCCTCGATATCCAGCTTGGTGAAGGCATACCCACCCAGCGCCAGAGCTGCAAGAAAGACGATGACTACGACGTCTCGATAGCGAAGGAGAATGTGGATGATCTTGAGCATGGCTACCGGCCCTCGGCTTCGCGCAGAAGTTCGGCCCCGGTGGTAACTACTTTGTCTCCGTCATTGAGACCCTGCGTAATTTCGTCGTTGTCGGCGTGCGTGCCGCCAATGGTGACGTCACGGCGCACATACTTACCGGGGGCGGTCTCCACGAAGACGAAGACCTCGCTTCCGTTACGGATCACGGTCGTGGAAGGGACGACGATCACATCGCTGGTCCTGGTAGTCAAAGTCATGTTTGCGTACATATCGGGCTTGAGGCGGTACCCGGGATTGGGGAGAACGACGCGAACCTTGAGGGTGAGAGTGACGGGATCGACGGCGTCGGAGATGTTCTGCACCGCGCCGTGAAGAACCAGGCCGGGATAACCGGCGACCGTGATGGAAGCAGGCTGGCCGACATGAACGGCGGCCTGATCGCGCGGATAGAGATCTCCGACCACCCAGACCGAGTCGATGTTGGCGATGTCGGCGATGGGCGTGGCGTTGTCTAGCGAACGCTGTAACTCACCGGGACCGGTGCCGACATCGAGCACCACGCCGGAGATAGGCGCGACGATGGGAACGATGTCCGAAGTGCTGTTTTCGTTGAAGCCGAGAACGTGCAGCGCCTGGCGCGCACGCTCCAGTTCGGCGTGATCTGTTTCGTTGAGCGCTTTCAAGTCGTCGTAGTCGCGCTGCGCCATCACGCCGTGCGCCAGCAGCTCTTTGGCCCGTGCCAACTGAAGATCGGCGCGCGCGGCCTCGATCTTTGCTTTTTCGAAGTCGGCGCGCGCCTGCCCTGCATCGCTGCTCTGGAGCGTTCCGATCTTCTCGCCTTTGTGCACCTGCTGGCCGGGCAAAATGCTCAGCGAGAGAATGCGGCCGCTGATGAGCGGGTAGATATGGACGGTCCGAGTGGGATTGGTGACAATGCGCGCGGGCAGCACGAGTTGGCTGGCCATTTGTTGGTGGTGTACGACGACGGTCTCAATCACCTGCGCCTGCGACACCTCGCCGGCGGCGGAATTGACTTCTTTTCCGCAGCCCGCCAGCGCAACACACGCGGCAAGGCAGTAGGTGATGCTCGAAATGGAAGTCGTCGTCATTGAATCACCTCGCGCCCGACGGCAAGATTGAGTTGTGCGGCGGCTGTCAGATAAGCGCCGATCAGTTGTGTGTAAGCCAGTTGCACCTGGCGGTAGTCGCTTTGCGCGTTGAGAAAATCCATCAGCGAAGCGCCGCCGTGCTCGTAGGAATAGGTCACCATGTCGCGTACCCGCAGCGCTTGCGCGTTGTACTGCGCCTTGTAGGGCTTGAGCAGCGCGATGTTGCTTTCCACCTCGGCGTAAGCTGTGTCCACGTCGGAGAACACCTGCGCCTGCACCGCTTCGCTGGCCCGTCGGCTGCGGTCGATGTCGACCTGCGTGCGCTGCTTCTCGCCCTGGTTGCGGTCGAAGATGCGCAGCGGGATGCTCACGCTGCCGCCAAGGGTTTGCATGCCATAGGGGTACGGGTTATTGACCGCGGAATTCCATGTGTACCAGAGGCCGAAGGTGGGGTCGGTCGATCCATTGGCCACGGCGAGTTTGTGGTTGGTCTGCGCCTGCTGGATGGTTTGGAGCGACGCTTGCAAGTCGGGCCGATTGGCGAGCGCGCCCTGGCGGAAGTCGGCGAGCGGCTGAAGCGCAGCGGAGAAATCGAATGGCCCGGTTACATCGAACTGCGCCACCGGAGTACGGTCGTTCAACATTTGCAGCAGTTGGATCTTGGCGGTGCGCAGGTTGACGATCGCCGTTTGCAGTTCGGCCTCGTATTGCACGCGCATCAGCTCGATGCGGTCAAGGTCGATCTGCGCGATGTCGCCCTCCTTGAAGCGGTCCTGGCTGAGTGCGATGATCTTGTCGTAGTAGTCGAGATCGGCGCGCGCCACCTGTAGAACGGCCTTGGCTTCGAGGGTCTGCACGAACGCCGATCGGAGCGTGAACTCGAGGGTGCGCTTCAGGTCCTCGTGCTCTGACTCGGAGATGGTCGTACCCTCCTGCGCACTTTTCAGGCGCAGTTCGCGCTTGTGGTCGCGCTCGTGCAGGTAACTGATACCGGGCTCGACGAAGGTTCCGACAAGCGGCTGCCAATGGCCGTCATTGGGAGCCATCTCGGTTCCATCCACCGTTGTGGTGACTTGCGGATTAGGGCGCAGGTACGCCGTGATCTCCTGGGCGCGCATCTCGTCCACATTGTCGGCGTCGGCCCTCAAGGCAGGATTGGAGGCTTCAAAGCGAGCCTTTACCTGGTTCCAGGTCAGAGCATTGGGGGCACTTGAAGGCCCCGGCGCGGACGTTTGTCCGTATGCCGCCGCGGGGACGGCAAGCAAGGCCAGGATGGACCCTGCGCCAACAAGGCTGAGTTTCATAATGCGTGTCCATTCGTCGCACGCGTGCGACTGTTTTTGCGACAGGAGAAGTGGGATTTACCGAGGGGCGCCGTTTTAGGCGGAGGGAGGCGGGCGCGACCACAGCGTGTGACCGAACGCGATCTGACTGTGCGGCATCGGATCGTTGGCGGTCAGAAACGCAATCGTGTGTAGACGCGAGGGACGCAGGCAGAATGCAAACAGCGCCAATGCCACAGGCAGGCTATGCGGCGACTTTGCGAAGACGGCATGGAGGTCGTTCCTGTCGGAAGTCCGTTGGACTTCCGCCGGATTGTGGCAGGTCTGTAAATCGTCTGTAATGGAGATTGCCGGCAGCAAGACCGCCGATAGCATTGCCAGCGCCAGCAACTGCACACCGACTCTTGGCAGGAGCGACGTTCCGTGCCGACAGCGCCAGTCCGCTAGCCAGACTCCCCAAAGGGCGAGGATGACCGCCGCCCACACCAGATTGGATAAAAGTTCCACAGCAAGGCAAATTATACGCGAGCGGCAATGCGAACCTGAACTTCGCTGACCGGAAAAGTGCAGAAAATCGCCGGGATATAGACGCATTAGCCTGGCCGATATTGTCCCGAAGTCTTGCCAGTGCCCGCAAGAGTCTGCACAAGGAAAAGAGGTGAGATACTTGCATCTATTCACGATCACCCCGCCACAACCCCCGATTCAATTGAGGATTTATGCTGCGAAGTCGGCGGTGCGGTAGTGATCGGTACCTCCCTTTATTTGCGGCTGTAGGTGGATTTCTGACCAAGAGTTGCTTGAGCAGGCAGTCCAATTTGCATGCGAAGGCGTCTGGTTGCGAGGTTGGTCAGATGGAGGCTCGTGAGCGATGG
>CAVXOO010000226.1:0-14168 GCA_963762945.1 uncultured Acidobacteriaceae bacterium
CAAATTGCTCACCGAGCAGGGGCCGGAAGACTGGCCGAACGATTTTCGCATCGCGCGTTTCTATCCGGCGGTCGAGTACATCCAGGCCAACCGCGCGCGCACGCTCGCGGTGCGGGAATTCGCGAAGATTTTCGAGCAAGTGGACGTAATCGTCACACCCTCGACCGATGAGCAACTGATCGCGACCAATCTCACGGGAAATCCCGCCGTGATTGTGCCCAACGGCCTGCGCGGAGCCGATGCACCCCCGCCGCCGGCGATCGACGACGGCGACCACGATGACATTGGCGGGCCCGGCACGCCGGTTTCGCTCACATTTCTCGGCGGGCTTTACCAGGACGCGAAGGTAGCGGCGTTTGCGCGCGCGTATCAGCAGGCAACGGGCTTCGAGAAGCTGCACCCGAAGCTGGATTAGCAAATCAGTGGGCTAGCAAGTCAGCGAGTTAGCAAATCAGCGTCGCTGTGCGGCACCCCATGTAGCGCCGATCTCCAGATCGGCTGTCGTGCGGGCGTCCACGCCCGCACACTCCTGCGCTGCGCCAGACGATAATTCAGTGGACTTGAGCATCTCCGAAAGTGCCGCGATCATCGCGCCACCTCACCCCTTTTCCGGTCGCCGCGGCGACCGGAAAAGCATGGTAGGGGTAGGCTCTCAGGAATTCGCTTACTTCGACGGCGGTTGGGACGGTGCGGTTGCTGGCGCGGGCGTAGTTGGCGATGCAGGCGCTGCGGGCGTGGCCGGGGTTGCCGCTGGCGCGGGCGTTGCGGGTTGAGCCGGGGCCGCTGGCGCGGACGTTTCCGGGTGCGGAGCCGGTGCGGCGTTCGGCGGCATACCCGCGCCGGGGTGCGGTGGGACCGGCGCAGGATGAGGCGACATTCCGGGCCGCATCGGCGGAGCAGGCTGAGCCGGCGGCTCCATCATTTCCACCAGCTCGATATCGAAGATCAGATCGGCCTTCGGCGGAATCCCGGGGTTCTTCGGGTCCCCCGTCAGGCGTCCCAGCTCTCCATAGGCCATCTGGTAAGGAATGAACAGCCGCCGTTTGCCACCGACGTGCATCCCATCAAAGCCCAGATCCCATCCGGAGATCATGCCGGGCCGGCCCTGCATGAAGAGGATCGGCTGCCCGGCCTCCAGCTTCGGCTTGCCGTCGTCGCCCTTCACCTGTTTGAGCGAGCTATCGTAGACGGGCTCTGGCGGATGGTCGTCGGACGAATCGAATTTGTGGCCGTCGGCCGCGAGCCAGCCCGTGTACTTGACCCGGTAAATCTTATGCGGCTCTGCGATGGGCCCTGTGCCGACCTTGATCTCTTCGTAGCGCAGTGCGAACGGCACCTTGACCGGCCCATGAGGGTACGCGGGCACGCCGGGCGGAAGCTTGATCCACGCTGCGGTTGTGGGCGTGGCGCCCGCGGCAGGGACCGCCTTGGGAGCGGTCGAGGTGGATGGTTTGGTGGGCGTTTGGGCGCTGGCGGCGAGCGTTGCTGCCGCCAAGGAGAGGACTAGAACAAAACGGTTCATGGCTGAGCAAATCTCCGACTGGACTTCAAGTGGGAGTGTATCAGTTCGCGCGTGCCTTGAACGCATGGCCCAACTCTCGGATTTCAGCCCAGTAACATGCCGGCCAAGAGCGCCGTGCGGGGCGCGAGGTGCTCGATGAAGACCGACTCGTGCCGTGCGTGCGCGCCTTCGCCCACCGCGCCCATGCCGTCGAGCGTAGGAATGCCCAGCGCCGCGGTGAAGTTGCCATCGGAGCCGCCGCCTGTCGAGGCTTCCTGGAGCTCGAATCCGAGCTCGAGCGCCAGCGTCTGTGCTTTGCGGAAAAGCCGGACGCCGCCGCGGCTGCGCTCCATCGGCGGGCGGTTGATTTGGCCGGTGACGGTGAGGGTGCAGCGCGGATCGACCGGCCGCAGCGCGGCAAATCTGCGTGCGATGCGCTCTGCGTCGGCCAGGCGGCGAATGCGCACGTCAATATCGGCCTGCGCATGGGCGGGAACCATGTTGCTTTTTGTGCCGCCGGCGGCCACGCCCACGCTCACCGTGAGGCCGCGCTTCAGGTCGGTCCAGCCGCTGACGGTTTCGATGACGCGGGCTAATTCAAGAAGTGCGTTGGCGCCCTTTTCAAAATCCACGCCGGCATGAGCGGCCACGCCTTTCACCTGAATATGCCAGTCGCCGATGCCCTTGCGCGCGGTCTTGTAAGCCAGTCCCTGTGCGGGCTCGAGCACGTAGACCGCAGCGCACTCGCGAGCCAGCGCTTCCGTGATGGGCCGCGAGACGGGACTGCCAATCTCCTCGTCGCCGTTGAGCAGAATGATGATTTCGCGGCGCAGCAAATCCGCTTCAGCGAGCAATTCGATGGCGGTCGCTGCCATAGCAACGCCGGCCTTCATGTCGAGGGTTCCGGGGCCCCACAGGCGGCCGTTGCGCAGCCGGCACGGTATGGATCGGAGCGTGCCCACCGGCCAGACGGTATCGAGATGGCCGAGCAGGAGGATTTTTTCCTGGCTTCGCGAGCGCGCGGAGCGGGGACCAAAATGCGCTTCGAGAATGTTGCCATGGCCCTGTTGCCGATGGAGCTTGACGCGGCCACCGATCTGCTTGAGGTGCGCAGCGGCGAGGGCGACGCATGCGTCGACTGCGGATTTTGCCTCAGAGGGCGACTCGGCAGCCACGAGCTTCCGGGTCAGGTCCAGAAGGGAGCGTTCTTTGCGCCGCGCGCCAGCCAGGAGGGCGCGCATGGGGAAGTCGGTTTCGGATGCAGTTGGCATGCGCGCGTTCCTTCTCCTCGCTTGTGGGTCTCGTCAGCAGAAGACTCCCTGATTCTACGACCCTTAGGATAGTCTCTCGCGGAAATTTCGCAGACTGGCCGAAGTGGCCTCAGAGGGTCATAGTGTGGCAAAATTGCCACAGGACAGGATTCCGTCTCGCCGACTAATCTAAACACCAGTCAGCTTTTGCTCGGCTCGGAGGAAGTTTTTGGGTCAATCGGCGCACCTGGAACAGACGATTGCGGCCCCGCTTGAGTTCTCCGGCGTCGGCCTGCACTCCGGGGCTCCGGTGACCATGCGGCTGCTGCCGGCCGCGGCTGGCTCCGGCATCGTCTTCCGGCGCACCGATCTCGACAACTTCGAAATTCCGGCCACGGGGCGCAATGTGGCCAAGGTCAGCTACGCCACCAGCTTGATGCGCCAGGGCGTGCTGATCTCGACCACAGAACATCTGCTGTCTGCGTTCATCGGCATGGGTGTCGACAACGTGATCGTCGAGCTCGATAACCTGGAGCTGCCGATCCTCGATGGCAGCGCGTTGCCCTATGTCGAGGCCTTCGAGCGCGTGGGAATTCGCGAGCAGCGGCGGCGGCGCGAGACGCTGCGCATTCTGCAACCGGTCGAAGTGCGCGAGGGCGAGAAATTCATCGGCGTCTATCCGGGCAGTGGCTACCGTATCTCCTACACCATCGATTTTCCCGCGCCCATCGGCCACGAGAAAACCTGCGTAGACCTGGCGGCGGAGATGTACGGGACCGAAATTGCGCCAGCGCGGACTTTTGGCTACAAGTCCGACGAACGCAAGCTGCGTGAGATGGGGCTGATCCGCGGCGCGAGTTCGGAAAGCACGATCGTCCTGGGCGCGAATGGTCCGGAGAACGGACCGCTGCGCTTTAGCGATGAATATGTCCGTCACAAGGTGCTGGACCTGATCGGCGATCTGGCGCTGGCCGGGAGGCGGCTCGAAGGACACGTGGTGGCGATGCGCGCCGGCCACGCCATGCACACTGCTCTTGTGGCACGTCTACTGAAAGACCGCTCGGCGTGGGAGCTGGCGCATGTGCCGGCGACGGCGGAAGCGACTGAATTGCAGCCGGAGACGGACTCCGGCATGGCGCAAGCCGCGATGGTGGGCGCTTAGCGCGGCGCTCCGCACCTCTTGGGTTTATCCCTTCAAGAGTTGATCGATGGTCTCGATATCAACCAGGCCGTTGCATCCGTAAAGCACCGGAAGCACCTTGGCTGCCGGGTGTTTGCGGCGCAGTTCGGCGACTTTGTCGGTGCCGGCGCGGTAGGCGGGCAGATACATGCGGCCTAGCAGCGGATGCTTTCCCCACGCGCCGGAGAGCTTGCCGGCGCGCTCTTCGGTGACGAGAAAATCGCGGCGCAACGTGGCGGCGACTTCCTCTTGCGCGCGGCCCTCGCCCCAGGTCATATACGACGACTGGTTCTTGGCGTCGTCTTGTAATAGTGCCAGAAGCACGCCGATCTGCAAGTTTTCATCGGGCAACTGATCCACTTCCGTTACGCCATGAGCGATGAGGATGGCGTTGTTGGCGATGCCCTCAAAGAGCGTGGCGGCGCGCGTGTTCATGGTGAGCACGGTGGCTTCGAATCCGGCCTTGCCGCGCACATATAAATCCTGCAAGTAGGCGAAAGTCGTCACGTGGCCCGGAACAACCTCGTGGCTGACGAGCTGCTCGAACTCGGGATACGAAATTTCAAGCGATGCGTTGATCTCGTAGCTGGCTTCGTAGAGCGGCGAGCCAGCCACGGTGCGCGCGCGGCCTATGTAGTTCATGGAACCCGAAAACCACGCGTCTTTGATGGGCATGAAGTCGATATTGGCGCGGGGCACGGTGGCGAGCTCGGGCGGCAGATGCGGGACGAGGTTTTTCAAGGCAAGCGCGTCGAAGTGTGCGATGACGGCCTGGCCTAGAGCCTTGACCGATGCCATCGGCGTGACGCGCTGGCGACGCCAGGCATCGACGGCGGCAAGAATACCCCCGGATTGCGACGCGGAATAGCCAGCCCGGCCGAGCAGCTCGGCCACACGTTCGCATTTGGCCTCGGGCCGCGAAGGCTCCGGCGGTTTTGCGGTCGAAGCTTCGACGGCGCGCGTATAGGAAACCGGATCGCCTTTGCCGAGAACTTCCATGGCCAGGTCCCACATCACGTCGAGTGTGACAACGATGCCCAAAAGGTAGGCGCGGCGCAGTTCGTGGCAAAGGGCGGCTTCCTTGCGCAGCCCGGCGATGGCGGCGGGCAGATCGACGGCGCGCAGATAAGCCTCGACGGCCTCGCGGTCAATATTTTTGCCGCCAACGCCACCCGTCTCCCGCACTCGCGCGGCGGCCGGATGCGTATAGGCAGCGGGCAGCGGCTCGTCGGAGAACCACGAGTCGGCGATGAAGCGGCCCGTGCCCGAGGGACACATGACGTCGCCGCCCCAGATTGTGTCGATGCCCAAAACGGCGTCGGCTATATAGAGATCGAGTTGGTTCATGACGTTTTCTTCTCCGTATGGCGCGTCAATACTTCTTGTACTTTTGTCATTCGCAGTAGGTCGCCCCCGCAGTTCATGGTTTGCGATAGACCTGAACTGGGTGGCCATCTATTTTGATGCCTCTGACGACACGATCTACCATCTGGTCAATCTCAGATTGATTCAGTGATATGGGTTCTCCTGCAACCTGAAAAGGCTTCGGAAAAAGAAGTCCGTCCTCATACCCAAACTCGAACCTACCGCGATTGTCGCTGTAGTACACGCTTCTGTGGGCATAAGAGACTTCACAACCTTCATCTGAAACAAGCTTTCCAAACCCGAACCACTGCCTCTTGAACATAGAAACCCCTGCGAGTTAACGCATTTTGATGCTACCGCGCCAGACGTACGCGCAAAGACCGATGAATAGCAACGCGGAAATGGATTGCGAGATGGGGTCGTTCAAATAAAACGGCGTCTGGATGAGATCTTCGCGAAAGCCCGGCAGCAGGCGCAGTGCCGCGCCGAGAACTCCACCGAGTGCGCCGCCGGCCATGAGTCCCGAAGCCAGAATCACGCCGCGCTCGCGAATGCCGCGGCCTGTTTCGCCGCCGGTTTTTTCGGCGCGGCGATGCACGAAGTGGGAAAGAATGCCGCCGGTAAGAATCGGCGTGGTGAGGCTCAGCGGCAGGTACATGCCGAGCGCAAAGACCATCGAAGACTTGCCCAGCATCTCGAGAACCACGGTCATCAGGGCGCCCACGCCGAAGAGCAGATACGTGACCGGTTGATGGCTCATGAATCCCACCACCAGCGCCTTCATGATGGAGGCTTGCGGCGCGGCGAGAACCGGGCGCGCGTCGCCCGCGGCCATCTCGCCGAACTGAAAAGTGTGAGCCAGCAGAACGATGGTGAGCCCGGCGGCCGCAGCTGCGGCAATGATGCCAATGAATTTGACTTTTTCCTGTGCCAGCGGAGTGTTACCGATCCAATAGCCGGTTTTGAGGTCGGTGATGAACTGCCCGGAGACGCAGAGAGCCGTGCAGACCATTCCGGCGATGGCCATCACAAAGAACATGCCGGTGGTGCCCGAGAGTCCGAAGCTGACCAGCACTACCGAAGAGATGATGACGGTGAGCATGGTCATGCCGGAGGCGGGATTGTTGGCCGTGGTGGCGATGGCATTGGCGGCTACCGAAGCAAAGAAGAAGGCGAAGAGCAACGTGAGTGCGAGTCCCCAGATGAGGATGGTCCACGAAACCTGAAAACGCGAAAAGAAGATGCCGACGGCGAGGGCGCTCAAAACAATTCCCAGCAAAATGGTCGTCATGGGCAGATCGCGATCGGTGCGGGCGAACTCGGCAATTTCAGATTTGGCGGCCCGCGGCTGAAAGACGCGCAGGGCGATCGAGAACGATCCGGCAATGACGCGCAGCGATTTAAGGACGCCGAAGATGCCCGCCGTCGCGATAGCGCCCACGCCGATGTAGCGTACATAGTTTGAGTAAATTTGCGCGGCCGTCATATCGGAAACCGGCATGGTTCCGGGATAAACGGGCATATTCACGTGACTGCCCAGGAACCAGATCAGCGGAACCAGGACGAAGTTCGAGAGCACGCCGCCGGCGCAAAAGACCATGGCGCTCGACAGGCCCATCACGTAGCCGAGACCGAGGATGAATGCGATGGCGTCGAAGTTGAAGACCATGCGGCCACGATCGGCGAGGGTGCGCACGATGGGGATGAATTGCAGGTTGATGGATTCGCGCCAGACGTGAAAAGTCGTGACAAAAAAGTCATAGACGCCGGCGATGCAGGTGGCCTGCAAAAGCAGCTTCGCCGCTGAGCCGCCGCGTTCGCCGGTGACGAGGACTTCAGTGATGGCCGTGGCCTCGGGGAAGGGGAACTGGCCGTGCATCTCGCGCACAAAGAAGCGGCGCAGAGGAATGACGAAGAGCACGCCGAGGCAACCGCCGGCCAAACAGATAAAGACGGTTGCGAATGGATTGGGGCTGAGGTGAAGGATGTAGAGCGCGGGCAGCGTAAATACCGCGCCCGCGACGACCGCGGCCGAAGCGCCCCCGATGCCGGTGAGGATCACATTCTCAAGCAAACTCGACCGGCGCTTGTACATGCGCGCCAATCCGATGGCGAGGATGGAGATGGGGATGGAAGCTTCCATTCCCTGGCCCACCTTGAGCGCCGAGTAGGCCGAGGCAACAGTGAAAATCACGCAAAAAAAGACGCCCCAAAGGATGGCGCGCGAGGTCATTTCCGGCGCTGACGTGCTGGCCTGAACGATCGGGGTGTAGGTCTCGCCGGGCTTCAGCGGCCGATAAGCATTTTCGGGTAGAGATGTGGTTTCTGGTTCGCTCATCGCATGGTTCCCTTTTCGGATAGCAAGCAAGAGTGTACAGCGTGAAGGGCGGATGGCGGCAACCCTCGCCCCGGCCTTCCGGCAGCCTCTTTCGAATAGATCCCTCCCATGCAGGCCCCAACCGCTTCGAGTGCGGTCTGCGCGTGTGTCAATGCGCGCACGGTGTGTGTGCCGTGACACGTTCCAGGCTGGCCGGTGTCCGGACAACTCCTTTGGTTTCAATCGCCTTCAATTGGCGCGCGGGATGCATTTCTCTCGGGCGTAGGCAGTTGAAGAGATCCAAACACAGGAGAAAATGCGATGACGGTTCGGAGGCTCAACATAATGGCGGCGGTTCTGATGGCGGCGGTTCTGGGTACGCAGTTGATGGCAGAGAGCGCGAACCAAACTGCGACGACGAATCAGGCTGCGGTGCCGAATCAGCCCACGGCGACAAAGCAGCCAGTGGCGAATGTGCAGGCTCCGGTTGTTGTCAGCAAGCGCGTGATCGTGGTGAGCCTGGAAGATCGCAAGCTGGCGCTGGTCGAAGACGGCCAGGTGAAGAAGGTCTACACGGTCGCGGTGGGCAAGCCCTCGACGCCGAGCCCGGTGGGAACCTTCTCTATCGCGCGCCGTGTGATGAACCCGACCTACTCGCACGACGGCCGCGTGGTTCTGCCGGGGCCGGGCAATCCGGTGGGCACGCGTTGGATGGGCCTCAGCATTCCCGGCTACGGAATTCACGGAACCAATGTGCCGAGCTCGATTGGCAAGGCTGCTTCGCATGGATGCATTCGCATGGCGAAGAAAGATCTTGAAGAGCTTTATCCCATGGTCGAAGTCGGCGACACGGTGGAGCTGATCGGTGGGCGCAACGAGGAGACGGCGCAGTTGTTCGGCGCAGGCCCGATACCGGCCGCGCAGCCGGTGGCATTGACCGCGGTTGCGTCTGCCACACAAATTCCGGCGGCGGCTCCGGCTGCTGCGCCACAGGTTGCCAACTCGGCAACGTGGTCATCTTTGATCGCCACAGCGGCATCCGCGACACTTCCGAGCCTCATGTTTACCGGCTCTTTGTAGAGGAGGTCTCTCAATGAACTTTCTGGCTTGCGCGATTTCGCATATTGAGGCGGCGTTGCTTCCCGTGGCGGCGGCGCTGCTGCTTGAAGAGTTGACCTACGGGGGACTGGTCCGGCTGCTGCTGGCTCCGCGGACGGACACCGGAAGACTGAAAGGGCCCAATCACACGACCGATCACACAAATGGAGGCGAGAAATGCTCGCACTGAAACTGTTAATGACAATCGCGGGAGCACTGCTGCTCCTGGGCGCTGTGGCAATTCCGCTGGCTGGCCTTTGGCGGCGCATGCAAGCGATGCGCAAAAAGCCGGCAGCGGATGGAATGATCGACCAAGACTTTGTTGAAATGCCAAAGATCGCCTGGCGGCGTCCCGTGGCGCTCGCCGCCGCAGGCTGCATACCTCTGCTGGCGGCCGCGAGCATCGTGGTGGTGCCGAGCGGCATGGGCGGCGTGCGCATCAGCCAGATGCGCGGCACCCTGCCCGGAACCCTCTACCCAGGCATGCATCTCGTTGCACCGCTTGTCGACAGCGTGGAACTTTTTGACCTGCGCGATCACGTCTTTACCACCGGGCTGATGGAACAGGGAGAGAAGAAAGCGCCCGTCGCTACAGGGCTGAATGTGCAGTCGCTCGAAGGTCTGAACATCGGCCTCGGCGTCACGGTGCGCTACCGGCTCGATCCCAGCAAGCTCGCCAGCGTGCAGGCGCACTTGCCGCAACCGCCGGATAAGGAGCTTGTGCCTCCCGTAGTGGCCAGTGCGTGGCGGGAACTTACGCCGCAGTACACGGTGAAGGAGATTTTTTCCACCAAACGTGAAGAAGTGCGGGCGAAAGCTGCAGAAATCATCACGCGCAAGCTCGCCTCCGACGGCATTGTTGTGGAAGAGGTGATGCTCTCCGACATCCAATTGCCCGACGAGTACGCGCGCGGCCTTGAAGGCTTGCTGGTGAAGGAGCAGCAGGACGATCAAATGGCCGTAGACACCGACATTCAGCAGAAGCAGGTGAAGATTGCCGAATTGCAAGCTGAGGCCGAGGCAGTGCAGAAGGTGAAAGAAGCCGAGGGCGATGCGCAGGCCAAGGTGGAAGAAGCGCGCGGCGAGGCCGACGCTATGCAGTACACGCTGCCGCTCAAGCAGAAGCAGATTGAGCAGAGCAAACTCGAGGCCGAAGCGCGCAAGGAGTCGACAATTGAAACAGCCGACGCCGACGCGCAGGCCAAGATCATCGACAGCAAAGCCGAACTGGAGCGGCGCAACCTGCTGGCCGAAGCCGAAGCCAACCGCATCAAGCTGGTGGCGGCAGCCGACGCCGAGCGCATGAGGAGCGAAGCGGAACTGCTGAACAAGTCGCCGCTGCTCATCAATAAGATTGTGGCGGAGCGGCTTTCCGACAAGATTCAAGTGGTGATGGTGCCCTCTGACGGAAAGTTCTTCTTCGCCAGCGACGTCTTCAAGAGCGCTGCGACCAATCCGATTGTGAAACAGGAGATGGACAACGAGCAGGAGCCGGCCACGGAACCGAAAACCGGCCAATAAAGCAATCTGGCCGCGGGGGGTGGGCGCGGCGCAGGCAGCGCCCGCCCTGCACCAATTCAATGCGCGGATGACGCAGCGACTCGCGAGGCCGCTCGGGAACGAAGCGATACAATCCTCCCAACGAGAAAAGATACAAAGATGAAGCCCTCCAAGCAAATGTGTCTCCTCGCGATCCTCGGTGCTGCGCTGTTCAGGCCAGTCTTCGCCGCGCCTCCGAGCCCGTGGGAGAAGCCGACGGCCGATCTCGCCGAGCAGATTGCCTCGATTCTCGGGCCGGGCCAGGCGCACCTGACCATCCGCAATCTGTCGACGATTCCGAGCGATGAGATCCCGGTAGTTCGCCGGCTGCTGGCGCAGAATTTGAAGGCGCGCGGCGTGGTAATGGCCGGCGTGGAGAGCGCGAACACGATTCGCGTGACGCTGAGCGAGAGTGCGCGGGAACGGGTCTTAGTGGCGGAGATAGGCGAGGGCACGCAAACGCAGGTGGCCATGGCGGACCTGGGGCCGATTCAGGCGCAGCAATCGCCGTCAGCTGGCGGCTTGACGCTCATGAGCCAGCAAATCCTCACAACGCGCGAACCGGTGCTTGCCCTTCTCGAGACGCCATCGGGAATCGTGGCCCTGGAGCCGGAACAGATTGTGATTTATGTTCGCGGATCGGATGGCTGGCAGGAACAGCAACGCGTGAGTGTCGCCTCATCGCATGCACAAGCTCGCGATCCGCGAGGGGCATTGCTCGGGTACGCGAGCGGTTTGAACTTCGCGGCCTGGCTACCCGGCGTCGAGTGTTCAGGCAGCGCCACCGCGCAATCGCAACCTGCGAATTGGACGATCGAATGCCGCGAGAACGACGACCCATGGGCGATCGAACAGCCTCCGCTGAATCTGACGAATTGGGGCGCGACGAACGCCGGAATGAACGTGCTAGTGACTCCATACACCGCTTTCTATAACTCCGCGCGCGACTATTTTACGGGCGTGGTTTCCCCGAGCATCGGCGTCGATCTGCCGCCGTTTTATGCGGCGTCTCTGCTTCCACGATCAGCAGGAAATGTCGCCCTGCTCATCGGCGGCATCGATGGCAAGTTGCAACTGGCAGAGAACGGCGCGCTCAAAGTTGTGAGCGGAACGCGCGACTGGGGCAGCGATTTCGCCGTCCTGCATTCCGGATGCGGCGCGGGATTTCAAGTAATCGCGTCGAGTTCGGGCGAGGCCGCGAGCGACAGTTTGCGCGCCTACGAGTTGCCTGCGCTTGAAGCCGTGCCGGCAAGCGCGCCGCTCGCGATGGGCGGAACGGTGACGGCGCTCTGGACCGCGCCCGACGGCAAAGACGTTCTCGCGGTGGTGCGGAATGGGGCAAACCAATACGAGGTGGACCGTGTTACGGCGCTTTGCAATTAGTTTTTTTCTGGTCTCGGCTTGCTTCGGCGCGTGGGCGAGAACGCGTCCCCATTACGGCGGCTCGCTGCGTGTGGAAATCGCCGGCGATCCGTGGCATGGCCCGGATGCGCTGGCGCGGAGGCTGGTTCTGGATGGATTGACCGCGCTCGATGCCAATGGCATGGTCAGTCCGGCACTCGCCGTCGAGTGGCAATCCGACAACAATGACCATCGCTGGCAGTTCAAGCTGCGGCAGGGCGTGCACTTTCACGATGGCTCGCCGCTGAATGCCGATGCAGTGGCGATGGCGCTGAACACCGCGTGCACGGCAAACTGCCCGTGGACCGCGGTGCGGGCCGTCGGCTCCTTTGTCGTCTTTACCAGCGACTCGCCGATGCCGAATCTTCCCGCGTTGCTCTCGAGCAATGCGTATCTCATCATGCTCACGCGCACCGCCGATGGGCAGACCCCGGCGAATCCCGTCGGCACCGGGCCGTTTCAATTCACGAGTCTGAACAATGGCACGCTCACTCTCACCGCCAATGACAGTTCATGGCAGGGCCGTCCGTTTCTCGATCAGATTGTGATCACCGGTAACCGCCCGATTCGCGATCAGTGGCTTGATTTAAGCGTAGACCGCGCCGATATCGCCGAAGTGCCGCCGCAGGAACTGCGCCAGGCGCAACAGCAGCATCTCTCGGTAGTGGTTTCGCCGCCGGTGGAGCTGCTGGCGCTTCGCGTTTGGGATTCGGGGACGCTCTCCAACGCGGTGTTGCGCGCGGCAATTTCAGAAAGCATCGATCGCGGCGCGCTCTCGAACGTAATTTTCCAAAAGCAAGGCGAAATCACCGCGAGCCTTTTGCCGCAGTCGCTCACCGGTTACGCATTTCTCTTTGCAACGGACCGCGATTTGAATAAGGCAATCGAACTGCGCGGAGGCCTGACGCCGCCGCGGCTCGTGATGTCGGCGGACGCCGATGGAACCATGCAATTGGCGGCGCAGCGCATTGCGCTCAACTTACGCGAAGCGGGATTCAATGTGCAGGTGGTGAGCCCGCTCGGTTCTCTCCGCCCCGATTTGGAGCTGGACCAATTGTCGATTGAAGGCTCCGATCCCGCGACGGCCCTCGAAACTTTGTTGCGCAGCGCGGGCGAGAACGTTCCTGTGGCTGGACGAGATCCGATCGCCCTCTTTCGCGCCGAGCACGATTTTCTCGATCTCAAGACACTGGTTCCGCTTCTCGACCTGCCGCGCGCCTGGGCCGTGGGTAGCCGCGTGCGCGATTTGCATTTGCGCGCCGACGGCACGCCGGATCTTGCCGAGGCCTCGCTGGAGGGCGCACAGTGAGTCTCCGCCAGAAACTGCTCCTCCTGTTTTCGCTCACCGTGGCCGCGGCGGTGGCGGCGGTGGCATGGACCGTGCTGGTGCGCATTCGCCACGTCTTCGAGGTACGCGATCAGGAGGAGACGGCGCTCTTCGTCAGCCAGTTTCAGCGCGAATTTCAGCACCGGTCGCAGGAGGTGGCCGTGGCCGTGAATCGCCTGGCGGCGAGTGAGCATACCCGCGCCATGGCCTTCGAACTCGCGCAGTCGGGCGATGCGTCGGCGTATCTCACCGAAGCGCAGCCGATGGCGCAGGACGCGCAACTCGACTTCCTTGAGATTGTGGGTGCGGATGGAAATGTGGTCAGCTCGGCGCAATGGCCGGCGCGCTTCGGCTATCCCGAGCCTGCGGCCGCGAACGCCTCGGCCACGCCGTTTTTGAAGAACGAAGACCTGTCCGACGGCACCACCGCACTTGGCCTCTTCGCCGTGCACGCGGTGGACGGAACTCAAGTGCGCCTGATCGGCGGCGAGCGGCTCGACGTAAGCTTTCTTGCCGATCTTCCCGTAGCGCCGGGAATGCAGAGTGGCCTTTACGGCGATGTGAACCGTTTGACATCGACAATCAATCTCGGCGCGGGAACGAGCGCTCCTGCTCCGGCGGCCTTCGATCCTGCGCGCCTTCTCGGCGTCAACGGAAATCTTCCTGGCGCAACGGCCTATCAGAATCTGATCGACGGCGCGCGCACCAGCGGCCAGCAGGTGAGCGGCATTGTGAATCCAACCAGCCGCCGCGAGGACAGCCTGAATGCCACGGCAATCCCGCTCAAAAACGAGCAGGGCAACGTGATGGCTGTGCTGGTGGTGGCGATTGCGCGCAGCGGAATGGTCCAGGCGCAGCAGCGCATCCGAGCCATTGCGTACGGCGTCGCGGCAGGCGGCATCCTGCTTGCCATCGTATTTAGCTTGTGGATTGCGGCGCGCGTTTCGCGGCCTATCGAGCAACTGGCGCATGCCGCCGAAGAGGTGGCGGGAGGAAACTGGAACGTGCGTGTGCCGCAGCGCGGACGCGACGAAGTAAGCGTGCTGGCGCGCAGTTTCAACCACATGACGGAGCAGCTCCAGAGCCAGCGCGACCGCCTGGTGCAAAGCGAGCGCGTGGCCGCTTGGCGCGAACTGGCGCGAAGGCTGGCGCACGAGCTCAAGAATCCGCTTTTTCCGCTGCAGTTGACG
>CAVXOO010000227.1:0-10818 GCA_963762945.1 uncultured Acidobacteriaceae bacterium
GACACCAAATCGCCAAGGGTGAGCGACCGGCCTTTCTACACCAAGGTGCTTGCGGCGCATGCGGCTGCGCCGGTCGTACTTGAGGTGACGCATCTTGCGCCTGGCGCACCTTACCGGCTCGAAGTGCGCCGCACCGGGTTCCATGCGAACGACGCGTATTCGGCGTATCTTGAGATGGGCGCGCCCAAGGAACTGTCTCCGAATGAAGTCGCACATCTGAATGAACTCACGCGCGATTTGCCGGAGCAGGACCGAATCGTACAAGCCGGCAAAGACGGCGGCGTTGAAATCGAAGTTTCCATGCGCAGCAACGATGTGGTGTTGGTGACCTTGCGGCCCATCGGCCGCGATGGCGGCAATAATCGCAACTAAGCAGCCTCATCCGGGCTGATTGCGGAGACTGCAGGTTGCACAATTTTTTAAGGCGGGCCAATCGGGTCCACTGAAGAACGAGGACGTATGAGTTACCGGAATTCTGAATTCGCACGTTGCTGGCGCTGCGCATGGCCTTTGTTGGCGATGGTTCTAGCGTCTTTACACATCTCCGGGCAGACGGCGGAGATTCGCACGCAACGGGGCGCGGCCACGGTTCTCATTGAGCCGTATGCGCCGAATATTGTGCGTGTGAGCATGAGCCTGCGCGAGAACGATGCTTTGGCTGCGCCGGGTTACGGTGTCGTCGCCACGCCCGACTTCGGCGGCTGGACGATTCGTTCTGGCCCTGAAGGAGAGATCCTTCAGTCCGGCGCGCTCACCGTCCGGCTTGCGCCCAAACCCGTGAGCCACGGCGAACATTTGCCGGAGACTGCGCAATTCTTCTCCGGCTCTACACCCTGGGTCGGTCTCGACATTGCCACCGCCGACGGAAGAGAGCTTCTCCGCCTCGATGGCTGGGAGATGGCCGACCTGAATTATAAGGACGGCAATCACGATCTTGAATACGATCGGCGGCCAACCGATCCGCCGTTCTTCGAAGTGGGCGCAAGTTTTTCTGCCGCGGACGACGAACACGACTACGGCCTGGGGCAGAATCAGCAGGGCGTCGTCGACCATCGCGGCCGTGTGGTCGAATGCGCGCACGATTACAACGCGCCGTCAGGGCAATCGGTATGCGTGCCGTTTCTCGTGACTAACAAGGGTTACGGACTGGTGTGGGACAATCCTTCGAAAACGACTGTGGCGCTGGGATTCAATAACCAGAACAGCTTCAAATCGCAGGTGGGTCAGCGCGTGAGCTTCTTTGTGATTGCGGGGGATTACGACGCCATCTATCGCGGCTACCGGCTGCTCACAGGCGACGTGCCCATGCTGCCGAAGAGCGCGTACGGCTACATCCAGTGCAAACAGCGTTACAGCTCGCAGGCCGAGTTGATGTCGGTGGCGAAGGGCTACCGCGACCGGCATCTTCCCATCGACGATCTGGTGATCGATTGGTTTACTTACACGAAGATGGGCGAGATGGATTTCGTTCCCGCGGCGTGGCCCGATCCTGTGGAGATGCTGAAGCAGCTTCATGCGATGAATTTCCACGTGATGATCAGCGTATGGCCGCGCTTTACGCCGGGCAGTCGTTATTACGACATGATTTTGAAGAACGGATGGTTCGAGCACCTGGCCGACGGCACGCCCACCAATGGATTGCCCTACGACAAGGCTGGATCGGATCTCGATACGACGAACCCCGAGGCCGCGAAGTGGTACTGGAGCGTGATCAAAGAGAACTACGTCGCCAAGGGCTTCGACGCCTTCTGGGCCGATGAAACGGAACCCGATCTTCCGCCCAACGGCTCATACTTCAAAGTCGGGCCGGGAACGCAATATTTCAATGTGTATCCGCTCTTCCACACCGCGGCGTTTTACAACGGGATGCGTGCGGACATGAAAGAGCGCGCACTCATTTTGGCTCGCGACAGCTATCTCGGTGCGCAGCACAACGGAACCATCTTCTGGTCTTCGGATATTTCGCCGAATTGGGATACGCTGAAGCGCCAGGTGCCGACCGGCATCGACTTTACCGCGAGCGGTATGCCCTATTGGTCGACCGACATCGGCGGCTGGCAGGGGCTGCCCGGCCGGCACATTCCCGCGCATCCGCCGCTGATCGATCCCAGCGATGCGCGCGACAATGTGGGCAACTACGACGACTATCCGGAACTCTACGTGCGCTGGTTTGAGTATGGCGCCTTTCAACCGAACTTCCGCACGCACGGCACGCGAAATCATAACGAAGTGTGGAGCTACGGCAAGCAGGCCGAGCCCATTCTCGAGAAGTATCTTCGCCTGCGTTACCAATTGATGCCCTACATCTATTCCCTTGCCTGGCAGACGCACGAGACGGGCGCGCCCTTCATGCGCGGACTGTTCCTCGATTTTCCGGGCGATCCCAATGTTGCCAATATTAGCGACGAGTACATGTTCGGGCCCGCTCTGCTGGTGGCTCCGGTGACCGACCAGGGAGCTACGGAACGGTCCGTCTACCTGCCCGCGGGATGCGACTGGTTCAACTTCTGGACCAACGAGCGCGTCCACGGCGGCCAACGGATTATGGCGCCGGCTCCGATCGACACCATTCCGGTCTTCGTGCGCGCGGGATCGATTCTGCCGCTGGGCGCTCCGGTTGAGAGCACCAATGAAAAGCAGGCCATCGAGAAGATCCGCGTCTATCCCGGCGCCGATGCGCACTTTGTGCTGTACTCCGACGATGGGACTACGTATGCCTACGAAAAAGGCATACACGATATAACGAACCTCGATTGGAGCGAGGCCAGCGGCGAGTTGACCCACAGCGGCGCAGGGGCCTGGAGCGGAAGTGATGCGGATATCGTCGAGATTGTTCAGCAGAAGTAGCGCTAGTCGGAGAAACATCGGCGGATCTGGCGCGTATTGACGGGAGCGCGGCGAGACGCACCTACAAGTACCGGATGACGATGCGCTTCATGTGCTTGTTTTCGAGGACCCGTGCAATGCGCTTGACGATATTGCGCCGGAGGTCGAGATCGACGGGAATATTTGGGTCCTGATGCGCCTCGTTGATGCGAGTTCCCACGGCGAATGTGACGATATCGCTGTCGAGGAGCATGCGCGTGACGCGAACCGCCGCGTTGCTCTTCATCTCTTCCGGCGCGAAGCCTTCTTCAAGGAGGCGCAGCACCTCGCCCAACGTCAGAATTCCTTCGGTGACGAGGTCGAAGCCTTCCATCTTTGCTAACGGGGGAACGCGCGGGTCGCGCGCCTGCCGCAGATCGATCTGAATCGGGCGGTTCAGTTGCCGCGAGACGATGTTCGCCGTGGTCCCTCCGCAGATGACCTTGCGGCCCGGCGTGCGCTCGGCCATGCGCGCCAGGTCCTGATCGTGCGCGCGATTGAAGGGCGCGCCGGTCATGACGAGAAGCTGGCGCGGGCTGCGGATATAGACCACGCCACAGGTGATGTCGTCTTTGGCGGTCAGTCCGTCCACTTCGACGGCGCGGGCCACAAGCGCACGCGATAGCTCGCGCGCAGAGATGTGGGGATGGCGTTCGATCTGCTCGCGGATGTAAGTTTCTACAGCCGCCAGGCCCCAGCCGAAGGGCGTACGAAACTCACCCATGCCGGCCTGCGAGATGCCATCGGAGAAAAACACGATGCGGTCTTCGCGCAGGACATCGAAGCCGGTGTAGCTGATGACGCGATCGCGCCAACGCTCCGGCCTCACCTCGGTCTTCTCGATCTTCACTTCGCCGCCTGGCCGAATGAGCAGAAACGAAGGATTGCCGTGTTCGATGATGCGGGTGTGGCCGCTACTCGCCATGTCGACGACAGTGAAGGTGGAGTAGCTGATTTTGCGCACGCTGCAGATGGGCAGCGTGTCCATGATGATCTCCGCCGAGCGGCGAATGTCCATGGCGCTCGACGCGAATTTGAGAGCCATGGTCGCCGTCATGGTGGCGAGAACACTGGCTTTCACACCGCTCCCCAGCCCGTCAGAGAGTACGGACACAATCCGACCCTCTTCTTTCACCTTTTCGGACAGAAAAACATCGCCTGAGATCAACTGCCCGTGCTTGGCGCGCTGACAGGAGTCGATCTCGATGAAGTTTTCGCCGCCTACGTTCATTTCGACTTCCCGGTCGTGGCGTCGTCGAGATCCTCGGGGCTGAAAGAACGGACGATGGAGTTGAGAATGATCTCGGAATCGGCGGCATTTTCGCCGAGGAGATAGGCGATCTGCTGCACGGTCTTGAGATTTTTCTCGATCACTTCGCGCGCGCGCTCGATGATCTGCTCCTTTTGGAAGATCGGCTCCGTGATGTCGCGGAAGATGCCGCAGAGCACCGCATGTGGCTCAATGGTGAAGATGCTGGAGTTGAGAATGCTGCGCTGGTAGCGGATATCGTGGCTCACAATGTCTTCGCCCGATTCGAGCACCCGCTGGAACAAGTTGGAGAACGGAATCACGGCGTCCAGAGCGGTGTTTTCCAGGTCTTTTTCCTGTTCCACGTCTTCGGAAAAGAGCCGCAAAAAGTTCGCATTGCACTCAATGATCTTCAACTGCTCGTCGACAATTACGACGGCCGAGGGCATCTTCCGGAGCAGCGCGTTGGCTTTCTTCTGGGCCAGTTTGCGCGTGTAGGTGGCGCACATCATGCGTTCGGCGTTGCGGGCGACGAGGGCGCGCGCAAAATCGCGGCAGGACTCGTATCCGCAGCCGCCGCAGTTCAACTCGTCTTCGGCCGAGTACTTGCCGACGCTGCGTAGCGCCTCGGTAATCTGCAGCTCGCTCAATTCCTCGCGCGGAACCGGAATCGCGACATAGGGACGCGTCTGCGCCAGGCTCTCTGAGTGCGGTGCGCCCGCCGCGGGCCTGGCGCTTTCGAGGATCTCGAACCTGCGTCTGGCGATCGACCGGCTGCGCGCCGCCTTGGGCCCATTCACGCACGATCCGGCGCAGGCCGTGAGTTCGAGAAAGATGCTGTGCTCCGGACGCCACTCGGCAATGCCTTTGAGCGCCTGTTCGACATTCGCAATCCCCGAGAACGACATCACCTGTGAGCCGTTCACTTCGCCGCTGCGCACGATGCCGGGAATCATGCCGCCTTCAATGGGATAGAGCGAGCCCTCGCGCGCTTCTTCAAGGGCGAACCGATCGTCTTCGTCGGTGCGGATCTTGCAGAGGTCGATGCCTTCTTCAGCGAGCCAGTTCTCGAGGTCTTCGAAGGTCAGAACCGCATCGAGAAGCTCCGGATGCTGCTCGGCCTCGCTCTTTTTCGCGATGCATGGCCCGATGAAGACCGTGGCGATGGCGTCGCCGTAGTGCGCGCGCAGAATTCGGCAGTGCGTGAGGAGCGGCGAAAGGAGCGCGGAGACATTGGCCTCGCATTCGGGATGATACTTGGCCACAAAATCCACGACCACAGGACAGGCAGAGGAGATCCAGACGCGGCCCGGATCCGATTTCATCAGGCTGAGCACGCTCGCCGAGACATGCTGTGCGCCGAGTGCGGTCTCGGAGACGGCCAAGAATCCGAGCTGGCGGAGCGCGTGAATCAACTGTGCGGCGCTGACGCCGGGAAATTGCGCCACGAAAGACGGCGCCAGCGAAACCACGACTTTGCGACGGCTCGCGAGCAGTTCCTTTACGCGCGGAAGATCGTTGCGCACCTGCTTGGCGTTGCTGGGACAGGCCACAATGCAGTTGCCGCAGAGCACGCACATCTCGGGCACCACGCGCGCGTAGCCATCCTGCACGCGGATGGCTTTCACGGGGCAGGCGCGGATGCACTTGTGGCAATCCTGGCACTCGCGGCGCTCGGTGTAGATAGCGTGAACCGTTTGCATAGCTCAGTGCGCCTCGACGCTTAGCTGGGGAAGAATCTCGCGCAGTTTTGCGGCAGTCACTTCATGCAAGCGCTCACCGCACACTGTCACGTTGGGGCCGCGTTTGCACTCGTCCTGGCAGAGGCAGCCGGTGACGCGGACAGATTTATCGAGGCCGCGATTTTGAAGATACGCTTCGATGGCGGCAAGATTTTGCGCGTTGCCGCGGGCAAAACAGGAGCTGCCCAGGCAGACCACTACTTCTCTTCCGGTTTCCTCAGAGGCCATAACTTTGCTCCTCGAGTTGCACAAATTGCGGCGGTGCAGTTTCGAGAACGCCCACTCCCAATTCGATTTCGCCACGTCCTCCTGGGCCAGTTCCGGGGAATCTGTCGATCGAGCGGATCTGCGCGCGCAAACATTGGTTGCAATCGGTGGCGCTTTCTTCAATGCACGCTTTGGCGGGATAGATTTGGTAGAGCGCGCGGTACTTGGTCGGCGTCAGATTCGGCATCACGACGTTCGCGCCAACCTGAAGACCCTGTTTGCGGCCGTGCTGACGGTTGATCGTCGCCAGCGCTGTGGTGCTGGGGATGTTTGCGCTCGGGCACAGGATGCGGGCGAGCGCGATCATCTTGTAGACCATCTGCTCGTCGTTTGGCGCCTGTTCCGCGGGGTCAACAGGAGGACGAAGCTGGCCCGCCCCGAGCGGCGTGGCGGGATGCGCGATGTACGGTCCGATGCCGATCATGTCCAGATCGAAATCGCGAAAAGCCTGAATATCCTGCGCAAGGCTGGCGTAGGATTGGCCGGGAATGCCAACCATGACGCCGCCGCCGGCCTCGTAACCAAGACCCTTGAGTTCCTTGAGCAGCATGAGACGGTCGGCGCGGCCGGGAAAGCGCTGGGGATGAATGGTGCGGTAGAGATATGGATCGGAGGTCTCGAAACGAAGCAGATAGCGATCGGCGCCGGCATTGCGCCAGAGTTTCAATTCGTCTTTGCTTCGCTCGCCAAGGCTGAGAGTGACCGAGAGCGGCGTTTCACGCTTGATCCAGCGCACAATTTCGGCGATCCATTGCGCGGTGAGCGCGTCGTCTTCACCAGCCTGCATCACTACGGTGCCGTAGCCAAGTTGCACTGCCGTGAGCGCACACTGCTCGATCTCTTCGCGCGTCATGCGGTAGCGCTCGAGCGAACGATTCGCCTTGCGCAGGCCGCAATACATGCACTGCCGTTCGCAGTGGCTGGAGATTTCAATCAGCCCCCGCAGATGTACCGCGTCGCCCACATTCTCGCGGCGCACCGCGTCGGCCCAAGCGTAGAGCTCGTGCAGCCGCTCGGGCCTTTCTTCGCGGAGCCAGGGGAGAATCTCGGATTGGGCGAGCGATGTCACGTTCAGTTCACCAGCGCGGCTTCGGCCTCGGCCGGCATCGGCGCGCGCTCACTCGCGGCCCACGCCATCTTCAATGCGCGCACTTCGCGATACGCCGTGAGCGCCTCGGGAAACGGTGCCAGCGCTCGCTCCAGGATGCCTTGCGCCATGGCAATCACAAGACCGTAATTGGTGATGGGCACGCCCTGGCGCTGGCACTCGCGAATGCGGCTCATCATCTCCTGCCGGTTCCACATGCACGCGCCGCAGTGGATGACTAGCTTGTACGGAGAGAGGTCCTGAGGAAAGTCGCGGCCTTTGACGTGCGTAAATTCGAGCTTGCCGCCGACGTAGTTGTCGAGCCAGCACGGAATCTTTACGCGGCCGATGTCTTCTTCGATGGGGTGGTGCGTGCAGGTCTCAGCGACCAGTACTTTGTCGCCGGGATGCAGATCGTCAATCGTCAGCGCCGCGAGCGTTTGCGCCACCAGGTCGCCCTTGAGCCGCGAAAGCAGGATGGAAAATGCGGTAAGCGGCACGTTGTTCGGAGCGATGCGCGCGATTTGCTCGAAGACCTGCGCGTCGGTGACGACAAGGCTTGGGGGCGTCCTCATATTGTCGAGGGCTTTGGCGAAACCCGCGTCTTTCACGACGACGCAAGAGCAATCGCCATCGAGCAGATCGCGAATGGCCTGGACTTGCAAATTTTTAATGCGTCCCTTGGGAGCTTCCTTGTCTATGGGCATGACGAAGATCGCGGTTTCGCCTTGTGGCACCAGATCGCGCACGATGACCGGCGGCTCGGCGGCTTCTTCCGGCGCCGCCTGACAGAGCAGCTCGCGGAAGGCGCTAACGCCCTCCCCGGTAGTTGCCGCGACGAGCGTCCACGGCAGATTCTCACGTTCGAAGCGCGCGATCTCATCTGGAGTGGGCTTGCGCAGGTCCGATTTGTTGACGGCGACGAGCACTGGAATGCTGCGCGCGCACAACTCGGCCAGCAGCTTGTCTTCGAACTCACCCCACGTGCCCGCCTCGGTGACAAGCACGCCGATGTCGGTGCGCGCGATGGCCTGGCGCGTCTTCTCGATGCGCTGTACGCCAAGCGCGCCCACGTCGTCCACGCCCGCCGTATCCACAAAGAGCACGGGGCCAATGGGCTCAAGTTCCATCGGCTTTTCGACCGGGTCGGTGGTGGTGCCGGGAACATCGGAGACGATTGAAACCGTTTGCCGTGTGATGGCGTTCAGCAGGCTCGACTTGCCAACGTTTCTGCGGCCAAAAAAGCCAATGTGCAGCCGGAATCCCTTTGCTGTTGCGCGGATCATATATTCCCTTTCTCTTTAAACAAAAACGTCGCGTTGGCCGCGCCGCACCTGGTTCAGCATCGGCAATGTGCAGGCGGTTTGCTGGCCGTCCATCTGTTGCAGCTCGATGGAGATAAGTTTTTCGCCGGCCGATTTCGCCGCCGGCCCCGCGTAATCGCAAAGATATTCGAGAAACGTGGAGAGCGCGTTGGGCTGGCAGTGATACTTGATCTCGCCGGGCTTGGCAATATCCATAAAGTCCTGCCCGGTGCGGCCGAGGCGATAACACGCGGTGCAAAACGAGGGCGTGTAGCCGAGTGAGACCACGTCCTTGACAACTTCTTCGAGAGTGCGATGATCGCCCAACTGAAACTGGCTTCCGTTGGGGTCGCCCTCGCCGTCTTTGTATCCGCCGGGATCGGTGCGGCTGCCTGCGGAGATTTGCGAGATTCCCACGGCGAAAGTCTGGCGGCGCACCTCGGCCGTCTCGCGCGTGGACATGATCATGCCCGTGTAGGGCACGGCGAGGCGCATGATCGAGATCAGCTTGATGAAGTCCGTGTCACCGATGGCGTGCGGCGGAGCGGAGGCAAGGTCGGAGCCAACCGCCGGCTCGATGCGCGGAAAGCTGAGAGTGTGGGGGCCCACGCCGAAGGTCTCTTCGAGATGGCGGATGTGCTGCATGAGCGAGAGCGCTTCGAAGCGCCAGTCGTAGAGACCGAAGAGAAGCCCCATGCCCACATCGTCGATGCCGGCTTCCATGGCGCGGTCAAAGGCAGTCGCACGCCAGTCGTAGTCGCGCTTTTTGCCCTTCAGGTGAACCGCGGCGTAGGTGGGGCGGTGATAAGTCTCCTGAAAAAGCTGAAAGGTGCCGATGCCGGCGGTCTTGAGCAGCTTGAAGCGCTCGACATTTTGCGGAGCGAGGTTCACGTTGACGCGGCGAATCTCACCGGGGCCGATACGCGTGTCGTAGATGGTGGCAATGGTGTCGGTGATGTAGTCGAAGCCGCGCGGCGGCAGGGCTTCACCGGCCACGACCAGCACGCGCTTGTGCCCCTGGCGGATGAGGATGCGCGTCTCCTCGGCGATCTCCTCCTGCGTCAATGTGCGGCGCTTGAGTTCGGTGTTGGTGGCGCGAAACGCGCAGTACGTGCATTCGTTGGCGCAGCGGTTGGAGATGTAGAGCGGTGCGAAGAAAACCAGCCGCGAGCCGTAGATCTCTTCTTTGATGCCGCGGGCTGTGGAGAAAAGTTCGGCGAGTAGTTCGGGGTCTTCCACGTGCATCAGACAGGCCACATCGTCCATTGTGAGGCCGTGCACTTCGCGCGCCTTGGCCAGCAGCTCGCGAACCTTGGCACGAGCTGGGCGCGCTTGCTTCGCGAGCAGTACTTCAACCTCCTGGTGGTCGATAAAATCTGCGCGTTCTACTGCCTTCACCATGATTCCTCCTTGCGCAACGTTGCGCGACGATCTAGCTTTCTCCTTTTTTCTCGTTCTCGATGCGGTTGTTCAGCAAATCAATGACGCTTTGAGAGGTGCAATGATGCATACACTCACCGTCGATGGTGGCGTTGGGACCGTGCTCGCACTGCTCCAGGCAAAAGGCCGCGCGCACATCGAGACGATTCTCGAGGCCGGTCTCCTGCGCGTGATGCAACACGGAGTTCAGCACGTCTTGCGAACCTTTCAGGTAGCAGTTGGTGCCGAGACAAACACTCACCTTTGTGCGTTCGCTGGCACGGCCCTGCATTAGCGGCATAACTTCTTCCGCGATGCGCCGCCGGCTCTGAAATGTGGTGTGCAGAAGATGATGGGCTTTCTCGCCGCCAATTTCGCCGAGGAACTTTGCGTAGCACTCGGTGATGAAGACATTCTCCTGGGACTTGTGCAGTTGCAGCATCTTGTCGGCGTTGTAAAGGCCCTTGGTGCGCAGCGCCTTCGCGTTGCGCGAAGTTGGAATGGGCTGGCCAGCGCCGCCGATGCAACCGCCGGGACATGCCATCACTTCGATCAGGTCGTAGTGGCTCTTGCCGGCGCGTACCTGCTCGGCGACAACCCTCGCGTTGCGCAGCCCATGAACGATGGCGAGATGCTCCGGATCGCAGCACGCACGGCGCGCGCCGTCCTGCGGGTTGAGAGCAGATGGCGGTGCGCAGAGGCATGAGTCCGAGCGGGTCGATCGGCCGGATGGCATGGAGGCGTGGCGAGCGGCTGTGGCGCGCAACCAGCTTTGACCAGCTCTCAAACGGAAATTGCTCCAGCGCCGGTTGATGAACACTGCCGACGCGCCCCAGCCATTGCGCCAGGGAGCGTCCTCAAAGCGTGGAAACTGGCCAAATGGTG
>CAVXOO010000228.1:0-6989 GCA_963762945.1 uncultured Acidobacteriaceae bacterium
ATATTATCGAAGGATTCAATTTTCATCGGCTTAACTCCCTCACCAGATCTTTCAAGCGCCGCTTGGCCAAGACGAGTATCTCCGGCGGCGGTCTTCCGAGTCTTTTTCTGAAAGCAATGCAATACGTAAATCGCGCCAGCGAATTTGGCAATATACATCACGCGATAGATGCCGGTCTCGTCGCGAACTCTGATCTCGCGAACGCCAGGGCCAACCGATTCCATGGGCTTCCAGTCATCGGGATCTTCTCCCATCTGCACCTGAAAAAGTTGCTGGCCGGCTTCGCGGCGCGCATCTTCAGGAAAGCTGCGGACGTCGGCCCGCGAGCCGCCGCAAAACTTGACCTTGCGTGGTGGAATGTCCACTGGCAAAGTATATATAATTCTGCATAGTTAAGCAATCCGATTGGACAGTCGAACGGACGCGATGGCCAATCCCGATTTTCAACTGAACGTAGTTCCCGACGACGCAGACGACAGTCGGGTTCTCAAGTGCGCCCTCACCTGTATTTCCAAAATTGATTAAGAGGCTTTCGCCAAGTGTGGAAAACAGGAACGCGGACCTTGCGGTCCGCGTTCTTTATTTCAAGGGGTTGTGGTTGTCGGTGCGGCCCGGCTGAGGCAGTGCCCTTTTGCAAGGCGCGGAAGTGCAACCGCAGATCCTTCGACTTCGGCCGCGTGCGGCGGCCTTCGCTCAGGATGACAATGCGGTAAGGACGGGCTACACGCAGCAAGAACGAGGCCCACAGTTTCCGAAAGAAACTGTGGGCCGAGTTTTTGCAGCAATTTCCGGTTCGAGAACAGCTGTTACGCCTTTGCGAGAACGGGTTTTCCCAGCTTTTCTGCGATCATTTCTTGGGCGTGTGCGAAGAAATCTTCTTTTGAGATTTTGCCTGCTTCTAGATCGGCTAGGATCGCTTTTTGCGCCTGGTATTCGCGGTTGACGATGCCGGCTTTGGATTGCAGCATGCGCCAGGCTTTGCGGCGCTCCACGCAGAACATGACGAGCTGGCGGCTGAGCGCGTAGTAGACCGACTTTCCGTCCTGATCCTGCTGGATGTAGACGCCGAAGTCGGGGATGAAGCTGCGGTGCTCGGGCAGCAAATAGTAGCGATAGACGACATCCTGCTGCGTGATGCGCACAAGCATGTTTTCGAGCGAAATCATCTTCTCAGCCTGCTCGGGCTTGATTTTCTTTACGTGGTTGCGGAAGCGCGCTTCTGTGGTGCACCAATGAGCGACGGTGTAGCGATAGGATTCGCCGGTCGCCTTCGATTTGGTTTCGTACCAGTCGAGATCGATGGATGGATTGCCCTTGACGTCGAGCGCTTCCTGGTAGGTCTCGCCCATCCGCGGATTGAAGACGAACTCAGGCACGCCGCGCGAGTCGCGCACGCGCTGGGCTTGCATGAGCGCCATGTCGTCGGCGACGCCGTGCTCGGGCTGGCAGGTGGTGAAGGCCTGCAGGAACATGGTGCCGCGATACTCGAGGCCGTCGAGAATGGCGCGGTAGAGTTTGGGCGCATTGGCCATCGATACCTGCGCGACGAAGGGCGATCCGTGCCCGGCGAGGAAGGTTTCGGCGACGGTTTTCTTCTCAGTGTTCTTGCCCTGCGTGGCTGCGCCGAAGACGTTCATGTCATTGCCGCCGAGCATGGGAGTGGAATCGGAGTTCTGGCCCCCGGTGTTGGAGTAGACCTGCGTGTCGAGCATGAGGACTTTGACGTTGGGCCGGTTCTGCAAAACAACTTTTGAAGTGTTCTGATAGCCGATGTCGCCGATTCCGCCGTCGCCGCCGACGACCCAGACCTTGGGCAGTTCTTTGATCTCGTCGTCGGTCATCAAAGCGTCTGTAAAGTGCGTGAAGTGGTAGTACTCTTCTTCGGAGAGGCACTTGGCGTCGCGGTTGAGCACGATGTCGGCGAGGCGCTCGGGAATGACGGAGCGGCGCGCGTGATCGACGATGAAGCTCTCGCCCATGAGCCAGCCCACGGTGACGCCGTCCTGGAAGAGCGAGTTCATCCACGGATAGGGATGCGGATTGTTGGGCGAGGTGGAACCGTAGACGGTGTTGCAACCGGTGTGCGCGGCCATGGCCATCACGCTCATGCCGTTGGCGAGGCGGCCATCGACGGGTTGCAGGTTTTTGTGATTGAAGGCTTCAGTGAGCAGGACCGCGGCGATGGCTTCGACGAGTTGCGCGTCGGTGATTGCGCCGTGCTCCTTTTCGTAGGCCGCGATGCGCGTTTTGGTGTCCGCGGTGTTTTCACCGCCGAGGCCCAGTATGAGGTGAGCGATGGCCTGGCGCAGGCGTGTGTAGTCCTCTTCGTTCGCCGCTTTCAACGCGGCCAGGCGCGCCGCGCCATTCTTTTCGAGGTCGGAAGCTTTGGAAACGAAGCGCTCGCTTTTGGCGTGGTAGAGCGGGCGCATGTAGGCTTCAGTCACGGCGGCGATGGAGCGCAGGACGCTCTTTTCGCCGCAGCCTGCGCATGCGCCGTCGCCGGCGACGAGGGCATCGTAGTTGGTGCGCACCATGAGCATGTTGCGCAGGGTCGCGGTTTTGGAGTCTGCCGGATTCGCGCCGTTATAGAGGCCAAGATATTTCTGCGAGGTATCGGGCAGCAGGTCGAGGAAGGCAGTGCCGGTTTCGTGCTCGGCGTTGACCGCCTCGGTCTCCTGCACCATCTTGAGCGCCTGGTGATCGCCGCAGGCGGTGACGCAGGCCGCGCAGCCCTTGCAGAGGTCGCTCACAAAAATTGAAAAGATGCCACCTGAACCTGGAGCCTTGCGCTCGGGCGACGAGAAGATGGCGTTGACTTTCTGATAGGCCATCGGAACTTTTTCGATGATGGAGTAGAACTGCGCCTTGGCTTCGGTCGAGAATCCGTCGACAGATTCGGTGACTTCGCGGATGATTTGCGGCAGCGGTGTCCCCGTTTTAATCTCAGCCAACATGCGCTGACGCGTGAGCTTTTCGATCTCGGGGAGCTTGGCGACAATTTTGCGGCGCTCGGCGGGATCTGCGACGTAGCGTGTGATGGCGGTGCCGAGAATTGTGCCCAGATCCTGCGAGCAGTTGGGCAGCGCCGTATCGGGGCAGACGGAGATGCACTCCATGCACTGCGTGCAGTTCTCGGGGATGTAGAGCGGGGTTTCGCGGCGGGCGACGTACTTGGACGCAGTGTCGCCGGTAGCGGCGGCAACCACGCCCATGGCGGAGAGCGGAGTGGAGGGCTGGTTGTAGCCAAGGTGGGCGCGGAACTCGGCATCGAAGGTGGCGATGCTGGAGATGGGAGTGCGTGGACCCTGGCCCTCGGGTGCGGCGTGCGAACGGCAGCCAGCGCCGGTCGAGCAAGCAGCTTCAGCGAATTCGGGAATGGCGACTTCTTCGAAGATTGGCAGCAGCGCCTTGCCGCGGAGGCTGGAGCGATCGGCCGCATTGATTTCGCCGATGGCGATTTCTTTTACGCGCTCGAAGCCCTGCAACATGACTTCCATGTTCGACTGCACCACGGCCTCGCCGAGCTTGCCGAACTTTTTCACGTACTGCTTGTAGACGACATCGCGGAACTGCTCCTGCGTGATGCCGAACTCCTGCAGAGTGGGACTGACGGCAAAAAATGCGCCGAGGAAGGCGTTGCCCTGCATGCGCAACTGGAGGTCCGCGCGATCGGTGGCTTTGCGCGCGATGTCGAAACCGGGCAGCGTGAAGACGCGAATCTTCTTTTCGATAATCTGCTTGCGCGCCCAGATGGGCAGGTTCTGCCAGGCGTGTTCGCCGTCAACGTCCGACTCCCACACCAGGCTGCCGCCCTCCTGCATGCCGTCGAGTGGATTGGTATGCGTGAAGGCCTTGGGATCGCAGCAGAGCACGACGGTGACGTGGCGCAGATCGCAGTTGACGCGGATACGATCCTTGGCCGCGACCATGAAGTAGCTGGTCGGCGCGCCTTTCTTTTCCGAGCCGTATTTGGGATTGGCGCTGACGTGGATGACTTCCTTGGGTAGCCCAAGCGCGTCGACTTCGTGGTCGCGCTCGTAGAGCAGGTCGTTGAGGTCGCCGAGGATTGCGCCGAGATTTTTGCCGGTGGTGATTGCGCCCCAGCCTCCGATGGAGTGGAAGCGAACGGCAACCGCGCCTTCGGGCAAGAGCGACGGCATTTCATCGGCGATGACGCTGTAGGGATGGTCGATGCCGAGAACGATGAAGTTCGCGCCATCGGCCGCGGTCTTGCCGTCCTTGCGCGCACGGCCCGCGGCGGCGTACTCGAATGCGCCGATGATGTGCTCGGGGCGGAAGTCGCGCGAACCAAGGCCGTAGCTGCCGCCGATGAAACGCGGAACCTCTGCAAGCTCGACTTTGGGCAGGCCGTCGGTTCCCTGGACAGCTTTCGAGAATGCAGTGCGGATGTCGCGGCCGAGGGGATTGTCGCCGGCGAGCGCTTCGTCGGTGCGTTCGAGGATGATGACGTTTTTCTTGCCCTTGAGCGCGTTGACCAGCGCAGCCTCAGGGAAGGGCCGGATGACGTTGACGTGGATGGAGCCGACGCTCGCGCCGCGCGTCTGGCGCAGATAATCGACTGCGGCTTCGATATTCTCGGCGGCCGATCCGAGCGAGACAAAGACTGTCTCCGCATCCGCAGTTTTGTATTCGCTGATGAGGCCGTAGCGGCGGCCGGTGAGCTCGGCGAACTTCTCGTAGGCTTCTTCAAGGAACGGCAGAATCGGCTCGGCGAAGTTGTTGCGCCGCGCGACGACGCCCTGCATGTAGTGTTCCTGGTTCTGCACCGGGCCCAGGAGAACGGGATTGGTGAGATCCATCATTTTAGGTACGCGGCGGCGCGTGGGCCCGAAGAGCACGCGCTGCGCCTCGGTGGGGCAGTCGATGATGTCGTCGGGCGCGCCTAGGTACTCGCGGATCAGGTCGGATTCGTGTTTGTAAAAGGTGCGCTCGAGGTGCGTGGTGAGGAAGCCGTCCATGATGTTCATGCCGGGCGTGAGCGAGAGCTCGGTGACGCGGCGCAGGATGAGGGCCTGGTCGGCGGCCTGCTGCGCGTCTTTGCCGAAGAGCATGATCCAACCGGTATCGAGTGCACCATAGATATCGTCGTGGCCGCAGTGGACGTTGAGCGCATGCTTGGTGAGAGCGCGTGCGCCCACCTCGAGCACCATGGTCGATCCCTTGCCGGGCGCGTGGTAGTACTGCTCGACGCCGTAGACCACGCCCTGGCCGGAAGTGAAGTTGACCACGCGCTTGCCGCAGACCGAGTGCGCGATAGCGCCACCCTGGGCCGCGTGCTCACCCTCGGTCTCGATGGCGAGGGTGTTCGAGCCGAAAACGTTCAAGTGTCCCTCGGCGTAGGCCTGCTGAAAGAGCTCGCCGCCTTCAGTCGAAGGCGTGATGGGATAAAACACGCCGGCGTCGGCAATGCGGGTTTCAGTGTGATACGAAACCAGTTGATTTCCGTTGGCGGTAACGCGGATACCAGGGTAGCGAGCAGCCTTCATAGATCCCTCACAATGAGCTGGGTTGGGAAGTTTTTCCAATATTGTTACATGCAGCGGAGTGCGGACGCGGGAAGCGCTTCTCATCCATATCGTCCGATTGCCACGCCGAAAAAAGTGCTGTGCGCGACTGCTCGTGCCAAAGCAGCCCGATCAAAAAAAGCCCTTATCCAAACCGAACGGAAAGGCCGCAGTAGCAAATAGGAGACCTAAGGGGAGGCTACTCCTTGCACAGACAGCCATTCATAGTATGCGCCTTTCCGAGAGACGTAATCCCAATTCGCGGTACAGGGCATGTGGCTATAACTAGCATAAAACAAACACCTTATGCTCTCGGTTGCTTTTCATCTGCTGGCCTGCGGTCTTCTTATCTGGAGCAAGGGCCAATGCTCTTCAAATTGCAGATTGCGAATGTCGCCGACGCCGAGGATGGCGAGGGACCGCAAATGTTGAAGTAGTGGCGGCCAAAACCAGGCGGTGCGATGAAATCGGGAAGGCCATGGATAAAGACGGAAGAACAAAGCGCGTACCCTTCTTTTCGGCGGCAAGCGCTACTGCGACTTCGAGTTTCTGTGCGCACATTTTTGTAACGAATCGGAACAGTAACCCACTAAATACCGGAGGCGCCATAATTCATGCGAGGAAGCCGAACCATGAAGAGTCTGTTGAATGCCAAGCTCTGCTGCTCGTTCTGCCTGTGCGCCCTGGCGCTCGTCCCTGCTCTCGGCCAAACGGTGGCCGTGCCTGTTATCTCCACCACCCCCGCGCTCCATGGCGCCGTCGTAGTTAGCCTTTCAACAACCACCCCCGGCGCAGCGATTTGGTACGCCACCCAAGACAGCTACTCCCTGCAACGATACGATGCGCCGTTTCTCGTCAACTCCAGAACAACCCTCGTTGCCCGCGCCTCGGTTGGGACGACGTGGAGCAGCGGCACAAAAAAAACAAAGCTAGCCATCCCCAAAATTTCCCCCGGAACACTGGTCTGGGAGGACGAATTCTCGAACTCCACTGGCTCCATCGCGGAGCCCAATCCCAATTTCTGGACCTACGACACGGGCAACGACAAAGGATGGGGTAATAAGGAACTGGAGTACTACTGCGCCTGGAATTCCTCCGTTTCTCCCTGCAATCCCTCCGGGCCCAGCGTCTTTGTCAAGCCTCACGGCGGTTTGGCTATCGTGGCCCAGAATCCTTCTTCCGGGGTCTATACCTCGGCCCGGATCAAGACCCAGGGCCTTTTCAGCTTCCAGTACGGCCGCATCGAAGTCCGCGCCGAGGTACCCGAGGCGCAGGGCTTCTGGCCTGCCTTTTGGCTGCTCGGCAACAGCATCTCCACCGTCGGCTGGCCGGCTTGCGGCGAGCAGGATGTCCTGGAGCGGGTGGACGCCGCCCTCAGCCCCGACTGGAACCAGGGATCGATTCACGGAACTAACTTTACCGGCAGCAATCTTGGGACCAGGTACAGCTTTCCCAGCGGACAAA
>CAVXOO010000229.1:0-22949 GCA_963762945.1 uncultured Acidobacteriaceae bacterium
AAACAAACATAGTCACTCGACCCGGCGTAATGGTCCACAAATAAGACCGACTCTTGCCCAGCCAGTAAAAGAGCAAGGTTGCATCGGCGGATCGGGCGACCCGTCGCGGATCGATGATTGCGGAACGAAACGAACCTGCGCCCGCATCGCCATCCAGACCCTGCTCCAGGGTTCTGGCGCGGCTCCGGTCCGCTGTGGCCAAGGCGTCGGCGGTACGCTTCTGCCCGACCAGCAAGTGTATGTAATCGTCATAAACCTCGGTCGCGTTGGCGCCGAACGGCAGCTGCGTCTCTTCCTTCCGGAGTGTCGCGCGTGCCGATTCATAAACCGCCAGCGTGGATTTGTACATCTTCTCCGCGGCGTCTGGACGACGTTGCGATTCGTAGAGCGTTGCCAGCTTAGAGCCGGCGTCCAGGCGCAGCGTGGTCAGGTTGTCGCGGTCATTCCAAACAGAACGGTAGTCGGCCTCCGCTTCTTCGTCCTGATTCTGAGCTGCTGCGAGCATTCCCTCGGTCAGCATCAGGTTCGGGCTCAACTTTCCTCCGCCCGCGAACTCCATCGGTGCAACCCGATCAACATAGGTACCTGCACCTTTCAGGTCCCCATTCACCACGGAGAGCCAGGCCAGATCTTCGAGCGCATTCTCAATGTCTTCCTTGCTGTTGATCTGTTCCGCGAGTAAGAATGCCTTGCGGTAGCTGTCCAGCGCGCGTAGTAAATCCCCGCTAACCTGGTACACATATCCGGCGTCGCTGATCCACTTCAGTTCGAAACGTTCATTGCCGAGTCGCGCGGCGGCCCCTTCGGCTCGCAGGAACTGCTCAAGCGCCCTCTCGTTGTCTCCAAGCTGAAAGTAAGCCCAACCGAGATTGCCTGAGCACTTTTCTTTCAGGTCTTCCGCGCCGATCTCTCCCGACTTCTGAGTTGCAATTATCAACCAATCCAACGCTTCGTCGAAGTGATCGACCTGGAGGGCAGTCCAGCCCAGATTCAGCAAGGCGCTCGCATCCAGGTACCCGTCCCGATGAGCCTCGGCGAAAACATGAGCCGCCAAAAACAGTTCCCGTGCGTGCTGAAAGTCTCCATCTCTTCCTGCTAAGATGCCTCGCGCCTGCAACACCGCGCCGCAACTGGTAGAGGTTGCGGCTTTACAAAGTTCGCCGGCTTGCGATAGCCGCTGCTGAGCAAGGGCTGTCTGCTGCTGGCGGAGAAGAGCCAGGCTCTCGATCGTCAAACTTTGAATGAGCGCATCTGGGTTGTCGGCTTCGAAATTGCGGCCTCTCAATGTCCGCAACACATCGTCGTACATGCCGCGCTGCAGCTGGGACTCTGCATTCAGCAGAAGAAACTCTGATGCCCACTTCGGGTCGTACCCTTGGAATCGTTCGTAGCCTCGCTCGGCTTCTTGCTGACTGGCTTCAAGGTCCCCGTGAACGAACAGCCGTCGCGCATGATCAAACTCGACCTGCGGATTCACTGTCGATGAATCTTTGAGCGGAATAAGAATGAACAGTAGGAGGAGCCATCCACAGCGGATGAACAGGCGATGCCGCCGTTCCCGGCGGCGAGCCGCGAATTCCGTTCCCGGTTCGCCCGCGACTGGTCGCCGACCTTCCGACCCCGTTTCTACTACGGATTGGTCCCGCCGTTGCTCGACCCGCCCGCGACCGAACAACTGCCATCGGCTGCGCAGCCAAGCTCGAGGTCCACCATCGTGAGGTGAATGTTGGTGATCCTCGGGGCTCCGGTCGGCGTGTCGTGCTGGTCGTGACTCACCTTCAACCGGGCCAGAACAATCTTGCCGAAATCGGGCACGTGAATGATGTGACCGAACGAATGGCCAGGGTGGGAGCCGCTCGCACGATTCACCAGGGAACATTCAATCTCCTCCGTCTTTCCAAGATTTGAGGAAAATTGATTGTAACGTTCGCGCAGCTCTTCGGGAAGCTCTTTATTCTCAAGGATGCGGCGGTATTGCGCGCCCACGCGGGAAACCACACCCGGTTCCTTGGTGTAGACCCCGTCGCCTTCGGGCTTTCCGCCAAGAAGGCTATAGTCGATTTCGAGATCGACGGGATGGCCGGCGACGCGCAGGTTCTCAAAGTGCGTCCCAAGAAAGGAGACCGATGGCACATAGCCTTCAAGAGGATGCTCGGTGATCGTCTGCACCACAACCCGGTCGGCCGTCACGATCTCCATCACGTTCAGGCCCTCGACGGCGGTCGTGGAAATGGTCGTCCAGCCCTGCCCGGGTTTCGTGCTCTTATTGCCGGAGACGCGCGTGCTGGCCGAACGGAACGAAATCACTTCGTTGACGCTGAACTCTCCGAAGCGTTGGGAGAAGTGCCCGCCCTCCGCGGGAAGGTGTGCATGCGCCTGCGGCCTGATTTCCCTCTTGATCGGAAGCTTTAAATGGCCGGAGATGGCAGTTGCGGACGCGTGATAGTGATGGTGCCTTTTTGTGCCCTCAGTCATTTGCGTGCTCACTTTCCTTGAACTTATGCGGGAATTCTAGTCGATAATATCGAGTCTTTGGAAGCTTTTTCCTCAGGCCCCAGTAAATAAATGCGCGCCACGGGGCCCGGATCGTACCTTTATTTCGCCTTGCGGGGCGATCATTTCGTTACGGCCACGTTAAAAGCGTAGTGTTCGATGGGCGTGGTTTCGCCGTGAGCCCCGGTTCCCGAGATCAACACGGAATATACACCGTCCTTTAACATTCCGCCCGGCATCACCAATGAGAGCTCGAAATCGCCAGTAGATCGTTGTGCAGGCGCCGGGATCGTCTCTGACCACGCGAGCTTCCCCTGTGGGTTATACAGATCGAATGAATAGGAGACAAACGTGCCCATGCCCGGGTCGAGGGGAATATCGACGGGCACGGCAATGCCACGTCCACGCTCAGCCACGACGGCCGGGCCCATTGCCCCCCGTGTGGCGCCCGATAACGGCGCATCTGGAATAACAACCGGCTGGCTGGCCGCTTTGCGGAGGACCGGAAGCGTGACCAGATTCTGATAGCAGATCACCGCCACCAGGGCGGCGAAAACCGGGGCGGCAAATGCCGGCCGCAACCATGAAAACCATTCAGCCAGGCCTTTATCCCGCTTGGTGGTTTTCAATTCAGCCTGACTGGGGGCAATTTCACCCAGCTGCGATGTCGCTTCTTCGATAAACATGGTCGCAACGCGAGAGTCCAGGGCACAGTCAGGGCAACAAAACAGGTGTTCTTCAAAATCCTCGCGAGCGTCTGAATCGAGCTCGCTCAGGAGGTACCGTTCCATCGTCATTTGTTCCACTGCTTCGTTATGATTCATCGTTCCGGCCCTCCCCTGCGTCAAATCCACCGTTGCTCCTGCGCGATATGGCATGCATTTCCATTCACGCTCCGGCGCCCAGCGCCACAGAGTCCCCAAAGCGCTTCACATACTCGATCTTGAATTCCTGTTTTGCCCGATGCAGCAATACCCGCAAGTATTCGCGGTCGACGCCAAACTCGCGGCACACCTCTTCGCGGTCGCGCTGCTCCAAAAAAACCGCCTTCAACAGGAACCTGTCGCGGGGCGCCATGGCGAGCAAAATCTGCCGGACTTTATCGCCCATCTGGCGAGAGGAAACAATAGCCAGTGCGTCTGGACCGGTGGCCGCCGGCTCCGGGCGGTCTTCTAAATCAAGCGACTCGACGCGGCCCGCAGCGCGGTAGGTCTCAAAGAGCACATTGTTGCAGACGCTGTTGACAAACGCGCCCAGGCGCTCTGGATTCTTGAGGCCGCCCTCTTTACGCAACACGGCAAATACGCGGACAAAGGTCTCTTGGCACACGTTTTCTATCGCGTGCTGCGACTGCAGTCGCGAGCGCAGCTTGATCCGGAGCAATGCGGAAAAGTAGCCGACAAAATGTTCTTGGGTCTGCCGGTCTCCTTCGCAAAGGCTCTCAACGTAATCCGCGTCGAACGCGTGCAATTGCAACGGAGGCTCCACAACCAGGGGAGACCCCAAGTATACCATCGCGGACGTTGGAAAAACACTTGCACGGCGCGTCCGGGGCACGCGCGTATGTGTCGAGCGCGGAGTAATGTTGCGGCGTGTTGCACCGGGATGGGCGGAACTGCTCACTGGGCAACTCCAAACTGAGAACTCGAAAGCGGGGATCTCGAATCCATTGCTCTCACCGCCGGCACGGATAGAAAGTCCGAGAAATGAAAGTGGGTTCGAGAAAGCATTCCGCGCACGGCATGGGGCGGCTTTCCTGAATAGCGAGGCTTCAGCAATAAACTGACCCGCCTTCTCGTATCTGTTCGCAGCGACATGAGGCACTTTACCGTACACGATCCTATCCCTCGCACCTGTCGGGCGCCGCTGTCATCGATGAGAACGCTGCAAGCGACTTCGCTGCCGGTGTGCTTCGCAAACGCACGGCTGCGGTCATCGCCTGGAAAACCACCAGCAGTCCTATCCAGTCGCTGGTGAAAAGGAGAAGCAACGGAAACAGAACCCAAAGGGAAAAGAGAGCAGAGTTCATTCGAACGAGTCTGGATCCAGAGCGGACGACCCTGATCATCGGCCTGAGCGTACTCCGCACGGGTTCTGGACTGCGGCGCCAAAGGGCCGCCACTCTCGCCTTGTGCTCGGGGATACGAATCATGTCTGTCACGAACCTGATTCTCCTTTGTGCTCAGTGCAGGCGGAGCCCGCTCCGCAGAGCGAACTCCGTCTGGTCCGGGGGAAGGGCGCGACCGGAGAGGTGCGCTTGTGCTGGGCACTTGCGCTTCGAACGTCGGGGTGAAGATTCCACTCTGGCGCTGCTCAATCGGCCCTCTTCCTCTGAACTCCCAAACTCGGGACGCACCATGTAGTGCAATTCGCTGAGGCAGCGTTTCAAGTGCGCAAATAAAAAAGCTCCGAATCGCAGGTTCGAGATACTGCTCCTGGGTAACGCTGCGCCTGCCCCAGTGCAGGTCTTGTCGCGCCGGCTTAAGCCTGCCCAAGGAAAGGGTTTCCACGTAGAAAGTTGCAGCCGTGCTTGCCGCTTCCCCCGACGCGGGTCCAGAGTTCGCTTTCTGAAGACACGCCCGCTTAGGGGAAACCCGCGGCGAACGGTGATACGAACCCCCTCCGGGAATCACTACGTGATATCTGGCCTGACTCGTTGCCTTGTTCCTCCTTGGCCAATCACAAAAACTCACCCCCGTAGAGGTGGAAATGACAAACTCCAACCAGAACGAAAGCTCTGTTGAGCGGACGAAAAGACATGCCGAACGTCTGCAGTTCAGCCAACTCATTGCGGATAACCCTAGCCATTTCGGGAACTTCGCGGAGATCAAACTCCCGCCGGTTGACCCCCTTTCCAACGACACCGCATTTGAGGAACTGACCTACGTGGGGTACAACCCGGAGCTTGGGGTGCTTGAGGCAGTTGTCCAGATCAAACAGAGTTCCGGATATTTGGGCGGCAGCAGAACTGACGGCTCTTATGAGTACGTTCGGTTTTACGTCAACACAGGCAGCGGATTCGAGCACGCCGGCATGGTCGCGATCAATGTGCACGATCAGCCCAACGCTGCCGATGACGCCAAGCATCCGGCCAAGCCGCTCAGTTATGCAGCTTCCGTGCCCTATTCGCCGCCCAGCTGCGAAGACTGCGATGATCCCGTTCTGCCTTTGGTGCGGGCCATTCTCTCCTGGCAGTCCATCCCTTCCGACCCTGCGTTTCCGGTTGCCTGGGGCAATCGGCTCGATTGCCGCATCCCCCTGAAGCCTCGCGCAGCGACGATTCTCGATGTCATCGAGAACCTGTTCGAGGACGGCGGTCTCGCGATCGAGGCTGAAAAGATGGCGGCGACAGTTCCCTCGATTCCGCTTCCGCCCCCGGAGCCGGCGCCATTGACCCTGGCCCAACTGGCCGAGCTCTACAGCGGAAAAGAGGATCGGGTCCCAACTCATCGCTTTGGTTACGTGGAAGTCCATAATGCGCTCTCGGCTCCCTCCGTCAACAGTGAATTGGTCGCGAATAAGATGGCCGAGTTTGCTGCGCTAAAGATCGACTGGTCGAAAATGGTCGGGGCACTGATGGAGAGAGACTCAGACGCTTCGTTCGAGCAACTGGACTGTGTTGGGCTCGAAGGCACGCCGGGCTCCGAACGGCTTGTCGCAACGTTCAGGATCAAGCAAACCGCGGGATATTCCGGCAATCTCTGCTCGGCAGGCAGCTTCGAATACGTCGCCTTCTGGGCCGACTGGGATAACATGTGCGCGTTCACCTATCTGGGTACGGTGCCGGTGAAGGTGCATGACATCAACCGGGCCTCCAGCGAGGATCTTTGCTACACGGCCGTGTTGCCCGTCGATCTCAGTGAACACCGTTCGAAGTTCGATACTCCGAAGATTGCACGGATTCGCGCAGTGCTCTCGTGGGCCATACCGCCTTCGGCCACCAACCCCAACACTTTGAATTTCTGGGGCAATTCCATCGATACCTTGGTCTGCTTCCCCATGGGGAAGACCGGAAGCTCTGGTGGGATGATGACGCTGCCATCGACGCTGAGCAAGATCTTCCCTGGCTCGATGCCGGCCATTGCGGCGGCGCTGCGGGAGCGGGCCCCCGCGAAGATCCAGCGCACCCCGAATCCGGTTTCGTCGCCGAGATCCGCTCTACCCCCGGCCATATTTTGCTGAATGTCCGCTTGAACGGCAACTCATGGCCGGCAAGCGGATCGAAGAGATCTGGTTTGCTTTGCGCTGGTACCTGTGTGCGCGAGGCGCTCCAAGGCAGCACGATCGTAACCATGCGTACCTATCGGTGACTCATTAGATATAGCCAGCGCCCGAAGGCTCTTGGCGGGTTCCGCGCATTGCATTTTCGCAGTTGGCGGGTGAGAAAGTACCTTTCTCGTCTTCGCCTTGTGCTACGATTCCGGCAAAGGCAAAAGCAGGGTTTCTGGGGCTCCTTTGGGGTCCGCCAGGGTCGCCGCACCGAGGGCTCGCGTGGACGCGACGAGAGTGCTTTCAGGATGCAGCTACCCTGGACTTGCCGGCGCTTTGAAGACCAGTATGATTGACGCCGATTGTTCACGGAAATCCCCCTTCCAAAGCAAATTTCGGCGGGCACGGTCGTGAGAGAAGCGACCCGGGCCGCATTTCCGGCTGCGGGCTCAAGAGAGGTGGTATGGACAACCAGTTAAGGCCTTTGAACCTGGGTGAGATTCTGGACCGCACGGCCGACCTTTACCGCTCGCGGTTTCTGTTCTTCGCCGGACTCGCGTCCATCTTCGCCGCCGCGATGCTGGCGGTCGAGTTGCTCCATCTCGGCTCCATTCGCCTGATGGGCTATCCCGAGATTGCGCCGCATCTCGCGTGGGTATACGCCGCGTCGATGTGCATAGCTCTGGTGCTGATCTCTCTGTTGGCGGGACTTTCGATCACCGCCTTCAGCCGCGCCGTGGCGTGGATCTATCTGGGAAAGCCTGCCACGGTGCACGCGGCCGTCAGCAGCATCTTTGCAAGAGTGGGCCGCTACCTGTGGCTCATGACCGTAACCATGTTTCGCGCATGGGGGCCGCTCATTGGCCTGTACATATTGCTGTTTGGAGCTTTGATCGCTGCCGGCTTCGGCGGAGCCATGTTCTCGCCGGGAGCGGCGCATCAACCCGCAGACATTGGCCCAGGCGCGATAGCCGGAGCTCTCATTGGCGTCGCGGTTGCGGGGTTGCTGTGCATTCCTGCCACCGTTTACGGAGTCTTCATGTCGCTGCGCTACTCGCTCGCCATGCCGGCGTGCGTGGTGGAAGGATTGCCGGCGGGAGGGGCGATCCGGCGCAGCATTGTTTTGAGCGAGGGCTCGCGTGGACGCATCTTCGTGCTTGGATTGCTTGTTGGGGTTGTGCGCCTTATGCTGGGACTTCTCTTCGAATTCCCCATGATTATGTTGGCGATCAAACATCTGGGACAGCCGATTCCCCTCGGCTGGATGGTTTTCCAGCAATTCGGCATATTCGCCATGAACACTTTGATCGGCCCCATCTACTCGATCGGGCTCACGCTCTTCTACTACGACCAGCGCATTCGCAAGGAAGGCTACGACATCGAGTGGATGATGCAGGCCGCGGGACTTTTGCCGCAGCCGGCCGCAAGCGAGCCAGGCGGGGCTCTCTGAACTGACGGCGCGGGCGGGATCGCCGGCGACCCACAAATTTGCGCTAGCGGGTGCAACCATGAACGAAACATTGCGTCCCTCCACTCTCGGCGAAATCCTGGACCGCACGTTCCAGCTCTACCGGAACAACTTTTGGCTCTTTTTCGGAACGGCGGCGCTGCCTTATCTGTTTATCTTCGCCCTCGCCATTCCAGTAGGCGCCTTGATCGCGATTCCGGGCATTACGGTAAGAGATCACTGGGAAAACGCGCCCTTGATGGTGATTGCAATCGTTCTGTTCTGTCTGGCCGCCATCCCGATTTACCTCGCCGCCTACGTATTCTCTTACGCGGGGATCACCCAGGCCACAGTGAGCCTGTTTCAGGGCGAGAAGCCAACTTTTCGCGGCACGCTCTCGAGCGTAAAGCCCCGCTTCTGGTCCTATCTCTGGTACATGCTGCTGCAGGGAATCATTGCGGGGATATTTCCCGCCCTCGGCGCATGTGCTTTTATCGTTCCGCTCGTCTATCTCATATCCCGCCCTGGCATGGACCTCTCTGCGCGTTTCGCTCTGGGATTTCTGGTGGGTCTGGTGGCAGTCGCATTCATTGGCGTCATGATCTGGCTGGCGTTGAGCTTCGCAATGGGCATGGCCGCATGCGTTGCGGAAAAAAAGTCAGCCTGGACGTCCCTCGTCCGCTCGTGGCATCTGAGTCATGGTACGCACGGGCGCATCTTTGTCACTTATCTGCTGGTGATGGCGCTGGCCATCGCCATCTCCATGGCCCTGTCCATCCCTATGCTGATCCTGATCTTCCTGTTCCCTTCAACTGGGCCAGGCGTCGGCGGTATGCCGGCGTCATTTGTGGCGGCCGAGATCGTTAGAGCGATCGCAAACTTCGCGTCGCAGGTGCTGCTGATGCCGATCTCCTTCATCGCCGCGGTCCTCTTCTACTACGACCAGCGCATCCGCAAGGAGGGCTACGACATCGAGTGGATGATGCAGCAGGCAGGACTCACGCAACAACCCTCCGTCGCACCGCCGGCTGACGGTTCCGCAGGTTTCCCGCCAGTTACGCCGCCTGATAACGTGGAAGAACGATGATGTCGTTCGACTCCCGATCGCGTTGTTGGGTCATTCGAGCGCCGGCCAAGCGAGCGGCGGCAGCATTGCTTGTGCTCGCCGCCATGCCGCTGGCTCGCGCCCAGCAAGCCCCCTCCAGCTCCAGTTTTCGCGACGTGAGTCTCGTCGAGTACCGCCAGCACCTGCAAGAGTTGGACGGAGTGATTGCCAATTGCACGACGCAACTCCAGATCAAGACACCTCCGCCTTCAGGAGAGAATGCATGCGATCCCGACCGCGTCGGCCCCAACGATCGCGTGCAGGGTCCGGCCGGCTTACAGGCGCGCGAGATTCGCTACGACTGGCTGCGCGCAACCTTGAGCACCGCGGGAAAGAAACCGAGCGGCACGCCAAGCTTTGCGTTCGGAGCGCATGCCAATGCAAAGAGCAAGCCGCCGGACATAAACGCGCTGCTCAAGGATGCGCAAAAGCGGCTGCGGATAGACGAGCAGCAGGCCGAAAGCCATCTCGCGGGGAATCCCATCTATACCGGCCAGCGGAAATCCCTCGACGCGATTCTTGCCCGCCCGGAATACAAGAACGCGACCAAGGTTTCGGCCCGGGAGCGCATGGCGGAATGGCTGGAGAACCTGCTCGACCAAATCCTGACGCGCCTGGCCGGGATCGGATCGCGGGCTCCGTGGATCGGCAGGTTAATTGAAATATTGCTGGCGGCCGGTGCCTTGACCACGTTGGCCTGGCTTCTGTTTCGCCTGGAACGCAACGCCCGCGTGCGCCTGGTTCCCGACATCGAAGCCGCGCCGGGCACGCCTTCCGCGCGCGAGTGGCAGGTGTGGCTCAAGGACGCCGAGACCGCTGCGGCAGCGGGCGCATGGCGCGAGGCCATTCATTCCGTCTATTGGGCGTCCATCTCCCGGCTCGAGTCCCGGCGTTTGTGGCCAGCCGACCGCGCGCGCACGCCGCGCGAGTATCTTGGGCTGCTCGGCGGAACCGATCCACGCAAGACTACGCTCACGGCGCTCACCCGCAGCTTCGAGCGCACATGGTACGGCGGGCGCGAAGCAGAGGCCGCCGATTTCAACGCCGCATTGCATCTGGCCGCGGAGCTGGGGGTCGAAGCAAAATGAAACTCTTCGCCTCGCTCGATCCCAAAGACCGCAAGCTGCTCATCGGCTGCATTTCGGCCGTTGTTGTGCTGGCAGTGATCACCGCAATCTTCGCACGCCAGGAAAACCGCGATGACAACCCCCTACCCAGCACTTATCTCACCGGCAGGCACGGCGCGCAAGCCGCCTTTGAGATGCTCCAGGCCAACGGCTACAACATCGAGCGCTGGGAGCATCCGCTGAGCGAATTAGCCGCGCGGACCGACGCGCAAACCGTGGTCATCTTCGCCGAGCCCAATCCCACCTCGCCTGAGGACTTCCGGGCGGTAGAGGACATCGCCGCTCACGGCGGGCGCGTCCTGCTGACAGGCTGGATGGGCGGCGCGCTGGCGCCGGATGGCAACGTAAAGCCCTCGACGCAGTTCGCGGCGGCCTGTCAGCTCACGCCGCAGGGGCTCGATCCACTGGCCAGCTCCGGCGAAGTGTGGATGGTTCCGGAAGCATCGTGGGGATTCGGCCAGCCGCTCGATCGAGTGCAATATAACTGCGCCGGAGCGCCGGCGGTCGTCGAGTACGCGAGCGGCAAGGGCGAGGTGATCTGGTGGGCCAGCTCGACACCGCTCGAAAACGGCTCCATTCAACGCGCAGCAAATCTCAACCTGCTTCTGAATTCGCTGGGCGCGCCGCAGAATCGCCATTTTTATTGGGACGAGTCGCTGCACGGCGAAGTTTTTTCCAACTGGTATTATGCCAGCGGTCCGGCATTGATTCTGCTAAGGGCTGGCCTCGCCGGAATTGCATTGCTGGTCATTTTCAGCTTCAGCCGGCGGCGTGGGCCGGTGCGCGATCTGCCCGCGCCAGTGAGGGCCACGCCGGTCGAGTTTCTTGAGGCGCTGGGTTCGCTTTATGGCGAGGCACACGCTGCATCGACCGCAGTGGAGCTGGCTTACGAGCGCTTCCGACGGCGCATGGCCGAGTTGTGCGGACTGCAAGGGGCCGCAATCGACGCCGGCGAACTTGGGGTCGCAATACGCCGCCGCTTTCCCCGAGGCCACGAGTCTCTGGAGAAGGATTTAGCGGATTGCCAATTGGCGATGGGAGACGAAACCCTGCCGCCCAAAAAGGCTTTGGCGCTGGTGCAGGTCTTGAGCCGTCACGGCGAGGCATTTGAGGCCGCGGCGCGAGCCGGAAGACGGCAGGGATGAATTGTATTGATATTGCTGAATCGAGTTTTCGAAGCAAGGAGATGGGAATGAGCGAAGAGAATCCGTCAGAACAGAGCGCAGAGACGCAGGACAAAACCCTCAGGGCAACGCAGCAGTTGCTGACCCACGCGCGCGCGGAGCTGGGACGCGTGATTGCCGGGCAGAGCGAGGTCATCGGCGAAGTGCTTGTGGCCGTGCTTACGCAAGGCCACGCGCTGCTTGAAGGTGTGCCGGGGATTGCCAAAACTTTGATCGTGAAATCGGTGAGCCGGCTGCTGGGCTTGAATTTTCAGCGCGTACAGGGAACGCCCGATCTGATGCCCGCCGACATTCTGGGCACCACGATCTTTAAAACCGGGGCCGATGCCTTCACCTTTCACGCCGGCCCGGTTTTCACCGATCTTCTGCTGGTCGATGAGATCAACCGCATGCCTCCGCGCACGCAGGCGGCGCTGCTCGAATGCATGGAAGAGCGCCAGGTGACGAGCGACGGCGTGTCGCGGCAGTTGCCGCAATGGTTCACGGTCTTCGCCACGCAAAACCCGATCGATTTCGAGGGCACGTATCCGCTGCCCGAGGCGCAACTGGACCGTTTTCTGCTCAAGGTCAAGGTCGGTTATCCCAGCGCGGACGAAGAGCGGCAGATGCTGGAGCGGCACCACGGCTCGAGCGTGAGCCTGCTGGACGACGCAAAGATTCAACCCTTCGCGGCAGATCTTTTAGAGGCGGCGCACGACGAGATTCGCGCCATACGCGTCGAATCGGACCTCTACGGCTACATTCTCGAACTGGTACGGCGCACCCGCGAGTGGCCCATGCTGGCCTTGGGCGCGAGTCCGCGCGCGGCCATCTGCCTGCTGCGCGTAGCCCAGGCCTTTGCCGCCTTCGAGGACCGCGACTACGTGATTCCCGACGATGTGAAACGCGCCGTGCTGCCCGTGCTGCGCCATCGCATCCTGCTCAAGCCGGAGGCGGAGCTCGAAGGCTTCGATGCGGATCGCGTGCTCAACGACGTGCTGGCGGCGGTTGCGGTACCGCGGAGATAAAGGTGGTATGATAGTAGCATGAAAGAGAAGACTTCAATCACACTTTCATCGGACCTCCTTGCCCAGGTGGATCGCAATGCCGGCGCCAAAGCCTCGCGGTCGGCTTTCATCGAGAACGTGCTACGCGAGTATTTCAAGGCCAAGGTGCGGGAAGCTATTAACGCGCGTGACCTGAAACTGATCAACGCAAATGCCGATTACCTGAATCGCGAAATGGAAGATGTGCTGGAATATCAGGCACCGCTCGATTAAGCGATAGAAAGTGGCAAACTCATGCGTCGCGGCGAGCTGTATCGCGTATCGAAGATTCCCGGCGACCCCAAAAAACATCGAATCGTCGTGATTGTGAGTCGCCAGGCCCTGGTCGATTCGCAGTTTTCTACAGTGGTTTGCGCGCCTGTGCTCACTGAGGGGCAAGGGCTTTCAACCCAAGTCAGTATTGGTATCGAAGCTGGTTTGAAGCATCACAGTTGGATTTTGTGCGATGGCATTACAAGCGTTCGCAAAACTGAGCTGATAAATTTTGTTGGAACATTGCCAAGCTCCAAACTCGACGAGTTGGATGGCGCCTTGGCGCTGGCGCTTGATTTGCATTTTTAGGTTTTTCAATGATCTCTGCTTCGCTCCATCCCGAAACCGTGCGCGCGCAATGCAAGCTGCGCCGGCGCTGGTTCGCCTTCGGATTTACGCCGCGCACGATTTGGTTATTGGTTGCGGGCTTGGCGCTGGCGTTGCCGGGATTCTTTCATTGGTGGTGGGGATTCTGGATGGTCGAATGGGACGCGCTGGTTCTCGCCGCAGCATTCTTCGACTGGCTCAGGCTGCCTTCGGCCGAGCGCATCGTCGTCGAACGCTCGTGGAGCAACGCGCCCTCGCTTTCAAGCGCAACGGAAATCGAAATCGCCGTGGAACAGAGCGGCGGAACGATTCTCGCCTGCCGCATTGTCAACGACCTGCCCGAAGCGCTGGTGGGCGTGCCGGCCACGCACAGCCTGCGCGCCTGGCCGCGGGTGCGTGCGACGCTGCGCTATAAAATCGCGCCGCGCGAACGCGGCGACGTCACCACGGGCGCAGTCTATCTGCGCTACCGGTCGCTGCTGGGGCTTGTGGACAAATGGGCCATGGCGCCGCTCCAGCAGACGGTGCACGTTTATCCCGCGCTGCGGCAAGGCGAAGACCAGGAGATTTTTCTGGCGCGCGGCCGTCAGATCGACTTGCAACTGCGCCAGGTCCGCGAGCGTGGCCTCGGCCGCGACTTCGAGAGCCTGCGCGAATATCTCGAGGGCGACGACCTGCGCGACATCTGCTGGACCGCAACGGCGCGGCGCGGGCAACTGATTACGCGGCGCTACCAGACGGAACGCAACCAGGCGGTGTGGATCGTTCTCGACGCGGGACGGCTGCTGCAGGGGCGAATCCTGCGCGATACGGACGATGAGCAGCGCCGCGGGTTTTCGAAGCTCGACTATGCGTGCTCGACCGCGGTGGCGCTGGCACAGTTAGCGCTTTACTCCGGCGATCGCGTGGGATTGCTGGTCTACGGGCAGCATGTGCAGCAACGGGTTTTGCCGGGACGCGGGCCAGCGCATCTGCGCTTGCTTGTGGAGGCGCTGGCACAGGCCCGCGCCGAGTCGAGCGAGGCCGATCATCTGCGCGCCACGGCGACGCTCAACCGCTGGCAGCCGCGGCGCGCGTTGATTTTGTGGATCACTGATCTGGCGGAAACGGCCATGCGGCCGGAGGTGATCGACGGCGCAATGCAATTGCTCAAGCGGCATCTGCTGCTGTTTGTCGCCGTGGCGCAGCCCGACGTAGAAGCCATTGCAAAGACCCGGCCAAAGAGTGTTGAGCAGATGTTCCGCGCCGCGGCCGCGCAGGAGCTGGCAATGCGGCGCGAAGTGCTGCTGGCGCGGCTGCGCGAGCAGGGCGCGCTCACCCTCGATCTCGATCCCGATAAGCTGACCTCGGCAGTGCTGAACCAATATTTGCGCGTGAAAGAGCGGGCGATGGTGTAGCCAATCAAGCCTAACGCGGGGTTTCTCCAGCCATCTTCACCGGCCGAAACAGCCACGCCAGCAGCAGTGTGAACAGGCATCCGCCCACGGTGAACTTGAGCCAGACGGGCGCCGCAGAAGGCGAGAAGAAGCCCTCAAGACAGCCGGCGATCACCAGCAGCGGAACCACGCCGGCGATCATGCGAGTCGCCTCAGCACCGGCCAGGGCAACGGAGTCGCGCCAGCGATAGAGGCCGGGAAAAACCACGCCACGGCCCAGGCGCAGACCGGCCGCTCCGGCCAGGACGATCGAGGGCAGCTCCAGCGAGCCGTGCGGAGCCACAAAGCTCCACAGGCCGAGCGACATCCCGTGCTGCTGGCAGGCCACGCCGATCACACCAAGCAAAAGGCCGTTGAAAAACATCGACCAGACGGGGCCAAGTCCGAAGACGATTCCGCCGGCGAAGGCCATAAAGCAGACGGTGATATTGTTCGTCATGATGGCGCTCGTGGCCACCGGCTCCACGCCCACAATGGATTCGGTCCACATTTTGTGATGTTCGATAGTGTCGACCATCTGCGGGCCGAGCATGTGGCGCATGAACTGCGGACGCGCCAGAGTGAGCACTGTGCCCAGCGCCGCGCCCGCCAGCAGAATGATGAGCGAGAGCAAAACGTAGCGAAAGCGCCGCTGTATGAGAGCAGGGTAATCGTCGCGCAAAAAGTAGAAGATCTTCAGGAAGCCTTTGCGCCGGCTGGAATAGATGATATGGTGGGCGCGAGCCAATAACTGGTTTAGAAGCTCGGCGTAAGCGCGGGCGGTGGAGTCCTGGCGGAGCGTTGACAGGTCGCTGGCCGCCTGGCGGTAGAGAAGCGCGGTTTCGCGCAGCTCAGCGCGCGAAAGCGTGCGCACGCCGCCCTGCGCTGCCCGGTTGAGGAGCCAGTTGAGGCGGTCCCAGTAGGGCCGGCGCTTGGCGAGCCAGTGATTGGAGAGAATTGTTGCCATGGAACCGATTGGAGACCAGCTTAACATCGACACCCCGGAGCTTGTAGCCATCGAGTTGCCGCTGGCCGGAATCGGCAGCCGCTTCATCGCTGCTCTGGTTGACTCACTGCTCCTGGCCGCGGCGTTCCTCTCTCTGGCTCTTTTTGCCGCATTCGTGCTTCCCGCTCTGGGCGCTTTCGGCGAGAAGGCGGCAACCTGGGGCGCTGGCGTCTTCATTCTCATCTTCTTTCTGGTGTTCTGGGGCTATTTCGCACTCTTTGAGGCCTTCAACAACGGGCGCACGCTGGGCAAGACCGTGGCCAAGATCCGCGTGATTCACCAGTCGGGGCGCGGGGTCAGTTTTGTCGAGTCGCTGGGACGCAACCTGGTACGAGTCATCGATTGGGTGCCGGGCTTTTACGGGGTGGGCATTGTGGCCATCTTCCTCAGCCGGCGGCACCAGCGCCTGGGCGACATGGTAGCGGGAACGCTGGTGGTGCGGGAACGCGAGGTGGATGCGCCCACGTGGGGCGAAAACGCAGCGCCCACCTTGGGCGACAGCCCATCGCGCTATTTGACGACCGCGGGGCCGGCCGCGCACTTGCAAATGTCTCCGATGGGGCTGCCGCAAACGGTTCCTGGGCCGTGGGGTAGTCCGCCACATCTGCGCGTGTCGTTACCCGCGCAGGCGCTGGCGAAGCTGACCGCTTCAGACCTAGAAGTGCTGGAAGGCTTCTTTGCCCGGCGGCTCGATATGGACCTCGCAACGCGCAGCGCTCTCGCCCAGCGCATTGCCTCCGCCCTGTCGGCGAAATCCGGACTCGCGATTCCCCCGGAGACGAGCGTAGAGACCTTCCTAGAGGCGGTCGCGCACCAGTTCCGGGAACTGGGGCGGATGATCTGAAGCGCGATGCGTAACCAGCTCCGACCCCACACGGCGCTACGGAGATTTTTCCTGTGCGGTGGCGTCGATTCCGCTGGACGCAAAATGGAATTCGAGAGCCCACACGCTCGCGGCCGTTTCACCGCCAACCCATGCGGGGCTGAATTTCCACTTCCCGGCCGCATTGAGAGCCTGATTGGCAAAGTAGCGGCTTGGTCCCGCATTGTCGATCGACGCCTGGACGACATGGCCTTCAGCATCGACCTGGACCCGGATGACCACCCGGATATGACCGCGAATAGCGCCCTCGACTTTTTCGGGCACCTCGGGCAAAACTCGCGAAGCAACCTCGCCTTTGACGACGGGGCCATTCGTCGTCTCGGCTACCGGAGCCGGAGCGTGATGCCGTGAGGCCGCAGACCCTTGAGACGAAGGCTGCGACAGAGCTGCCGAAGATGGCGCAGTTTCGCGATGGGTTATTCTCGTCGCTACAAACACTGCACCCACGCCCAGCAGGGCGCCGATAACGGCCATCGCGACGGCATCGGAAATCGGCTTTCCGGCGCTCACGGCAGCTGGCTCGGCGGCTGGCTCGGCAAGCGGTGCAGGCTCAAGATGCGCTCTAACGCCGCTCAGGGTCAAACGCCGCTCAGGGTTGACCCGCAGACACTCCCGCGCAATGGCGAAGAAGGGCTCGGGGATAGATGCCGACGGCTCCGGTTCCCTGCCCTGCCCTCTCTCCCATGCCGGAAATTTCTGCGTAAGGGCCTCAACCAGAACCACGCCGAGCGACCACACATCCGCCGCCGGAGCCAAATTCTCCGTGGAGGTCTCGGGCGCATCCCATGACGACCGCGGACGCTTGAGCGGCTCGCCCGCAATCAGAAGCCGGTCCACGGAAAGCTTCAGCCGGTCGTTGACCACCATGATGTTCGCTGGAATGAGATGGCCATGCACCAGTCCCCGATCGTGCAGAAAACTGAGGGCATCCAAAACCGGGCCGAGCATCTCGCGGGTCTCCGTCGGCGTTAGAGAGCGCTCGGGAAGAATCTCGGAAAGAACTTCTTCGGCATACTCGGTGACGGAAAAGAGCAAATCATTGCCGTCGAATTCCGCGCGACCGTGATCGAGAAGCCCCACCAGGTGAGGATGTGAGAGTTTTTTGGCGGCTTCCCATTGCGCGATCACGGCCTGGGCGCCCACCCGATCGGCGGCAATGAACTTGATGGCTGCCTTGCGCTTGGGTTCCTCGCCAAATTCGGCGAGAAAGACGCTGCTCGACTCCGTTCCACCCAACCAGCGGAGAAGCGTGAATCTATCATCAACGAGGCGACCGACGGAATCGGCGCCGGGGAGGGCCGTACTCATATCGGACTCTATTCTACCGGCGTTTGCCCGATGCGCCGCAAATCAAAAAGACGATTTGCCTCCCGGGGGGCTTAGTTTGCAACGTCCGCGTCCGTCGCAAACGCCAGCGACTTACTTCAAACGACCCTATCGAAACTGTCCCGGCAGAACACCCTGCCACAGGACAGCTTCGTCGCGCCGGGACAGTCCCGATAGGGACCTAACGTTTTCCGGCACCGTCAGCACGCCCTTGTGCTCGTCGAGCAGGATCTCGGCGTTGGCCGTCATGTTGGCCTTCAGCTCTCCGCCGGGATTGTTGATAGACACGCGCACCTCAAAGGTCGTCACATTATCTTTTTCCACGCCCATGGGGGCAATCTTTGTGACTTTCCCGGTAAAAAGCCGGTCGCGAAAGCTCTCCACTTTGATGCGCGCCGGTTGGCCCAGGTAAACGTGGGCAATGTCCGCCTCATCCACTTTGCCCTGCACGTAAACCTCGGAGGTATCGCCTTCGGTCATCACGAGAGTGGCCGTCGAGCCCAGCACTAAAATCGAGCTCACCGCATCGCCCATCTCCACGTCGCGCGATAGAATCACGCCGTCCATCGGGGCAGTGATGGTGGTATAGGAGAGCTGCTCCTCAAGCTGCTTGAGGCTGGCCTGGCTTTGCATCACCTGCGCCCGCGCCTGCTTCAGCTTGGCCGTGTCCACGCCAATTTGCGCCCGCGAGGCGTCGCGTTTGGTCAGCGCGGCCAGATAATCGCGGTTGGCGTCGTCCAGAGCCTGGTGGCTCACGATGCCTTCCCTGCTCATCTCCACATTGCGGTCGAGCGTAGCCTTGTACATGGCCAGGTCGGGAGCAGCGGCGTTCACCTTGTCCTGCTCGATGTTGGCCTCGTACGTGGTCACATTGGCCTCGGCGCTGGCCAGTTGTGCGCGTTGCGCATCCACCTGGGCCTCGATCTCCTGTCGATCCAGTTGCGCCAGGTCCTGGCCCTTATGCACCCGATCGTTGATGTCGACAAAAAGCTTTTCCACAATGCCCGAAGCCTTGCTCTTAACCTCGACCTTGGTAATGGGCTGGATTTTGCCTGTAGCCACAACCGACCGCGCTACGTCGCCACGCGTGACTTTGGCCAGCCGGTTGGAGTCGATGGGATCTCCCTTGGCAAGATGTGCAATCGCCAAGCCAGCCACCAGCACCACAACGGCGACCACCGAGCCTAACACGATCCAAAAACGCTTGCTCTTACGCGACGCTGCCACAAACCCCTCCCGAAACAGAGATGAGAGCCCGGTCTTCCCAGTCAGTGCTCGATGATGATGAAACGATCAGAGACTCTGACGGCTACGGGCTGCCGTTGTAACCCTCTGGAATGTACTACGCAGGTAGGTGCGGTCCGGTTCCATATTGGCGTCGGAGAATTGATTCCCGTGACGCGGCCCGCGGACCTCGTGTCCGCTCGCCGCACGATGAAACGCCCATCAGCGCCCGCGGCGAGGCGAGTTCTATGGAACCATTGTATCTTCTCGCGCGTATTCTTTATGTAAAGGAGCAAGCCAAGGCGCTCTTCCGCCGTCCAATTCTCATGCGCAGCTTTTTTGACACTCTCGGCCAGGTTTTCCGCGCCATCATGGCCAACAAGCTGCGTAGTTTTCTCACCATGTTTGGCATCGCCTGGGGCGTCTTCTCTTTGCTTGTGCTCGTGGGCTTGGGCGAAGGCTTTCGCGAAGGCCAGCACAAGCAACTGGCTCAGTTCGGCACCGATGTGGTCATGGTCCTCAACGGCACCATCCCGGCGCTCGCCAACCAGCACACCGGCATGCGTCCCTACGAGCTCACCCTGCGCGACGAAGCTGACATCCGCGCCTTGCCTGAAGTCCGCGGCGTCACCGCCGAGTTGGCCCGCTCCGATCCCTACGAAGTCAGCCAGTGGGGCTCAACCTCCGCCCACCTCTCCGGATGCGAGCCCAACTACACCATCGTGCGCTGGCTGCCCATCGCATCCGGCCGCTTCCTCGACGACCAGGACATCCGCGAATCGCGCCGCGTCGCCTTTATTGCCTCCAAATCCGCTGCGCTGCTCTTTCCCGGACGTCCCGCACTCGGCGAAACCATCATCGTCAACGACGTCGCCTTCACGGTCATCGGCATCGGCAAACCGATCGGCCGCGGCAACAATACCTGGGACGACGAAAAGATTTTCATCCCCATCACCACCATGCACGAGTTTTTTCCCCTCAAAGGCGACAACATCCCAGAGGATGCAGTCACTTCAATTCAGTACAACCCCACGACCAAGAACGACAACACCGCCGCCGATATCGCCGTGCACGGCGTGATTGGCCGCAACCACAGCTTCGACCCCTCGCTCAAAGACGCCTTCAATGAGTTCGACACCATCACCGAAGCGCATCTGGTCGGCGTCATCTGGACCGCGATGGATGTCTTCCTGGGCAGCGTGGGAGTCGTTACCCTCGGCCTCGGTGCCATCGGCATCATTAACATCATGCTGGTCTCGGTCGGCGAGCGCACCCGCGAAATCGGCGTGATGAAGGCCGTCGGCGCCACGCGCAGCGCCATTCTCGCGCAGTTCTTCTGGGAGGGCCTTCTGATCACCGGCTTGAGCGGCGTCATGGGCGTGCTGATCTCCGAGGCCTTCATGGCCGTGCTCCAGGCCTTGTTCACCGACAAAATTCCCGGCTTCGACCCGCCGCGCATTGTGCTCTGGTCGGCAGCTGTCGCCATCGGATCTCTCACCCTTTGCGGCGTGGCCGCCGGGCTTTATCCGGCCAGCAAGGCCGCTGCTCTCGACCCTATCGAAGCCCTGCGCAAGGAATGAAACGAGCCTGTTAGCTGTTCGCTGTTCACTGTTCACTGTTCACTGTCTGCTACCGGCTGTCACGGAGAACCATTATGCTCAAAGACATTCTCGCCCAAGCCTGGGAGGCAATGCTCTTCAACCGCCGCCGCACCGCCATCACCATGATCGGCATGGCCTGGGGCATCGCCACCGTCGTCCTTCTGCTCGCCTACGGCGCTGGCTTCTCCAACGCCCTCGAGACCATCTTCGCCCAGTGGGGCACCAACACCATCGGCTTCTTCCCCGGCAAGACCACGCAGCAGGCCGGCGGCGACAAAGCCGGCGTCCAGGTCCGTCTCACTCTCGACGACGTAGACCGCGTCAGCGCGGTTTTGCCAGAAATCACCCACATCACGCCCACCGAGTACCAGGACGCCACGGTACAGAACGACCTGCACACCTATACCTGGAGCGTCATCGGTTCCCGGCCCTCCTATGCCGACATCATCAAGCTCACCCCCGACCAGGGCCGCTTCTTCAACGGCGAGGAGGATCAGCAGCGCGCCCACGTCTGCGTACTCGGCTCCGATGCCAAGATCAAGCTCTTCTCCGCGGGCTGGGCGCCAGGCGAAACCATTCGCATCAATGGCGTCATCTTCACCGTCGTCGGCACCGTCGAAGCCAAGATGCAGGAGGGCAACGACGACACCAACCTCACCGTCTACATCCCCTTCAACACCATGAGCGATTTAAAAGACACGACCTACCTCGACGGTGTCTGGATCAGCTATATCGGCGATTACAAGTTGATGGAAAAAACCATTCGCGACACCCTGGCCGCCACGCACCACTTCCGGCCCAGCGACCACGACGCCGTGCATGTTCTTCAATCTCCGCACCCAGCTCCACCAGTTCGAGATTCTGTCGATCGCGCTGCAATCTCTGCTGGCGCTGCTTGGCGCATTCACGCTGGGCATTGCCGGCGTCGGCCTCATGAACATCATGCTGGTCAGCGTGCAGCAGCGCACTCGCGAGATCGGCGTGGAAAAGGCCTTGGGCGCGCAACGCCGCCATATCATCCTGCAGTTCCTGGCCGAAGCTCTCGCCATCACGGGAGTGGGCGGCGTGACCGGCATCGCTCTCTCGTTTCTCATCTCCGTCATGGTCGGCCGCATCACCTTCTACAGCGCCCTGGCCAAGCACGCTGAAGCCGCCGACATCCGCCTCATCATCTCCCCCTCATCTCTGATCGTCGCGACCTCGATTCTGATCGTCACCGGACTGGTCAGCGGCATCATCCCCGCCATCCGCGCCGCCAACCTCGATCCCATCGAAGCCCTGCGCTACGAGTAGGCGGCGTCGCCCAACCTGGATTTGACGGTTTTCAAACTCCTCCGGAGCCGAACGGGCGCGGTCTCGGCTGCGCCCGAATTCCGCTTCCTCGCGCTGCCAGGGCACCGGGGATGGATCATCGGGCCGAAGACGAACATCCCAAAAGGTTCAAAACAGCCGGGGCCGGTCGCTAGAATCGGTTGCATAAATCCGCTTTTGAAAGGGCACGGCTTCACAGGCTGCGGAAAAAGGCTTCAAAGGGAGCACGAAGTGTCAGGGCACGACTTCAGTCGTGCCGTAAGTGCCGCAAATTGTGCGTGGGGCTTCAGCCCCGGAGGGACGTTTTTCAATCGGCCCCGAGCATTGATGCAACCAGTTTTAGCTCATCTACTCCGTTCAATCTCCCGCACAGAACTTGTCCCGATCCTACTTTTGGCGGATACATGGGCTGTTCTAGACAGCGTAGAGTTCCTCACGACTCAGAAAAGTCGATTTCTGAAGCGTCGGAAATGGCGGGAAGAGTCTGTGCAATTCAACTGGCGTCAGTCGACGCATGGTTTTGCGAAGTCGAAAATGAAAACGATTTCAAAAACTGCCGATACACGCCCCGAGTCGCTTGAAGACGGCTTTCGCGGCCCTGGGCATTCATTTCAGGAGGGGTATATGCAATCTTTCAGTCAAAAGAGCCTGCGCGCTCTGGTGCTCGTCATCGCGGTGACTCTGGCCGGCTCTGCCGTGCTTGCCTACGGACAAGCCACCAGCGGCAGTCTGGCCGGGCAGGTCACCGATCCTTCCGGCGCGGCCGTCGCCAACGCTGCCGTCACGCTTAAAAACGTCGACACCGATTCGGTTCAGGCGGCGATTTCGAATGCTGCCGGAGTTTACCTGCTGAAGCCGGTGATGCCCGGCAATTATTTATTGACGATCGCCGCCAAAGGATTCGCCGTATACGTGCAGAAAGGCATCGTCATCACGGTCGACGAATATGCCACCCAGAGCAATACCTGAACGGAACCAGTAAATATGCAAAAC
>CAVXOO010000230.1:0-3984 GCA_963762945.1 uncultured Acidobacteriaceae bacterium
AGACTAACGGGCAGGTTTGCGTCGCAGAATGTCATTTCAGAGTTTCCTTTCGGGTTGAATGTTGGTGTTATAGGCGATGTGGCGCATCGCCCCGTCTGGCGCGGCTTTTGCCGCTAACTTACGACATATCAAGTATAGCACGAATACGTTTTTGTGCAAACCTTATATGCGTATTTATTCACTAACTCCGCTGCCAGTGAAAGGCGGCGGAATCATGCCCGCATAACGCGGCGGGCGCGCGGCCGGCTTAGGCTGCGATGGTCAATTCTTCGGCGGCGAGTGCCTGGGCGGGAGTGCCGGGCTCGGTCCCGGCACTTCCCTGCCCTTCTTCTTTGCTGTCGTCGGTCTGGCTCAACAGGCCGATGATCTGCTTGGCGGTGGCGTTGATCGTCTGCAAGGAGACGGAGAGCATTTCAGCGGTAACGTCGTAGGTGGCCAGATAAAACTGGCTCTGCTCCGGCTCTGCAACTACTGAGTCAGCAATTTCCGATTCGGCGATCTCGGTTTCATCTAGCTCGCTCGCCGCCATTTTTTCGAACTCTTCCATCGACGGCAACTCGGAGACGTCCTTGAGTCCGAACCGCAGCAGGAACTCGCGGGTGGTCTTGTAGAGAATGGGCCGGCCCACGACCGGCTTGCGGCCGGCGGTCGCGATCAGCTTGCGCGCCAAGAGCGATCCGAAAACTCCCGACGAATCCACGCCGCGAATTTCGTTCACCTCCGGCGCCGTAACCGGCTGCTTGTAGGCGATCACCGCAAGGGTTTCGAGCGCAGGCAGCGAAAGCTTGAGCGGGGGTTTCTGTCCCTTGATGAATGAACGCACCGCGTCGTGACACTCCGGCTTCGTGGCCATGCGATAGCCGCCGGCGATCTCGCGGATCTCTACGCCCCGGCCATCGACGGCGTACTCGGCGATGAGCTCGTCGAGGAATTTCTTGATGACGCCGCGAGCCTCGCGGTCGCGCATTCTGGCTGCACGTTTCGCCGCAGCCTCGGCATCGGGCGTGGCGGGCACTTCGTCTTCCGCTTCGGCTTCCTGATCTGGCAGGTTGCCGCCGGCCTCCGATTCGACAATTGCGCGGGCGTCCACGTCCGCACTCTCGCTCGAGATCTCCGCAGCCGCTTCGTCTGCCGTCTCCGGCTGCGTTGCGGCCTCCGCGAGGGCCTCATCGAGGAGCGGCAGATTCTCCGTCTCCGCGTCGGCCGGCTCATCGACCTCGGCTGCAGCCTCTTGCTGGGCCTTCCACTCCAGGGCCTCATCGGCAAACAATGCGGCCAATTGGCCGAGCGTCACCGGCTCTTCCGCGGCGTAAATGACAGCTTCCAGTTTTGCTTTCAGACTCATTCTTTATTCAGCACCATTCTGTATGTTACCGGATGCGGTCGCACTCTGTGCGCCGCCAGCACAATTCAGACCCCGCCTCGCGGTAACGCGCTTGCGACTCGTTATCGCTTTTCCTCGATCAGGATGTGAAGAGGATGTCCACCGGCGAACTGTCAATGATGCGCGGCGCACAAATGAATGGGGACCCGATCTCTCGGGTCCCCATTATGCACTTGCAGGTTGTGAATGGTTTAGAAGGTGTAGCGCAAATTGAAGCGGATGGAACGGCCGAGCTGGTAGAGATACGGCTGGCCGTAGTTTGCGTGTTGCACAACGGCCGGAACCTGGCCACCGTTTCCGTTGATCCACGTCTGCGGGTTGTAACCGGACTCCAACTCCTGGTAGATCAAGGCTCCGCAGGAAAGAGTTACCTTCTTCCCGGCGGTTGTACACGGACCAGTAGCGGTAGTGGCACCGGAGGGAACGACGCCCGGATACAGCGCGGTGTTATAGCTCATGGAATCCATGGACTGCCAGTAGGCGGTGACCGCATGCAGGTTGAGCGCGTTGAGTGCGGTTGCCTCAAACGAGATGGTCTTGTTGTCGCCAACCGTGATGGTGTGCTTGGCGCTCAGATCGGACTGGATGTACCACGGTGTGCGTCTGGCGGTGGGCGTGCCCAGGGTGATGGCGCCAGTCGTCGTGTCCGTGGTCATGTTCACCCAGTTCCCGCGTCCGAATAGATACACCGACTCATACGGCTCGCCGGAGAAGGCTGCCAACATATCGATTTGAGAACTGACAGGAGAGCCCTGGTAGAAGTACTGGAAGAGGCCGATGGTTGTGGCCTGTTTCTGCCACCAAGGCAGAGTGTAGCTTCCGAGCCCCTTGAATACATTGGGCCGATCCGTGGGCATCGGTCCCGCGGTTGACTTGCCGTTGGCGCCGAAATAATAGAAGGGTTCGTCGAAGGCGCGGGTAGTATCGGGTGAGTCGCGTCCGGTGATACCGCCGTCCGTCTGGTCGGTGGTGGTGAGGCCTGGATAGTTGCCCCACATGCTGCTGTAGGTATAGCTGACCATCGTGCTCCAGTGCGCGCTGGGCGCCGAGGTGACCCGGAACTCAACGCCATCGTAGTTGCGGATGGCTTTCGGCATTGCCGGGCAGCTCGGGCATGTGCCGAATACCGAGGGATGAAATTCGTAATTCAATCCGGGCTCGCCGAAGGATTGCCCCAGATTACCGAGGAAAGTGGCGTATCCATCGAGGGTGGAGTTGACGCCCTCGCCGGGATTGACGATGGTGTAGAGCTCACCCTCGTCGGGGTCGTCCAGCGAAGCGTCTTCGATGACGTGGTCCAGACGGCGGCGGTCGTAGCGCGCCTCGAACGCCCATTTCGGGGTGATCTGGTAGTCCCAACCAACAACGTATTCATGTTGGCGATAGGGTTTGACGCCAGGAGCTACCGGCTCATAGGGCCGCTCGTTGGCGTTCTCAATCAAGGAAACGCCGGTTGCCGTATCAACGAACGACGCGGGCGGCGTATTGCCGGAATTGTTAAAGTTGGCGCCGGTATTCGGGTTGCCATTTGGGCAGGCGCGGCCGCCTTTGAAGACGACATTGATATCGGAGTTGGTGTAACCCTGTCCAGCTACCCCATCCGATCCGAGCGGGTAAAAACATTGCTCGAAGGCTTGCGCGCCGAAGGAGGTCTGGGCGACCAGCAGCTTCATCACGTCGTTGACGACATCGTAGCTTCCGAAGAACTTCATCTTGCCCTTGCCGGTCGGATCCCATGCGCCGCCCAGCCGAGGCTCGATCTTGTCGCTCCACGGGAAGTCGATGGCGGCCACTTTGACTCCGGCGGGAGCGGGCAGGCTCTCCCTCTCGAGGCGGAGGCCAACATCGAGCGTCACTCCGTGGCCAATCGTCCACGAGTCCTGCACATAGAGAGCATGGTTATAGTCGCTGGCCGGCGAGGTGAGGATGGTCGCGAAGTCGGTGATGGTCGCGTAGCCGTAATCGCCTTCGCAGTTGCCGCCGTACGCTGCACCAAGCAGATTACAGTTGTTTGTCCCGTTTGTGGTGAGCGGAGCTTCGCTCTGTCCGACGCCGAGATTGAAGGCCACCTGGGGAACGTTGCCATTCTGGTCGATGATGTTGGACAAGTGGTTGAGCTGATAGCCAAACTTGAAGTTGTGCGAGCCCCACCAGCCGCCCTTGTAGATGGCGACATCCTCGTTGAACTGGTAATGCTTGCTGGAATTGAAGAGCGTGTAGCTCTGCTTGTACGCCGTGGTTGAAGTGCCGCCGCCCAACTGCAGGCCCGTGGGCAGCGGATTGCTTTCAGCGTCGGTGGCGCCGCTGGCGATTGTGCCCGGGGTGTTCCACACCAGGTCGGGGCTTGAGGTCGGCCAGCCAAAGTCGTGATAGTTGTTGAAGTAGTATCCGTAGCGAGTGGTGGAGACAATATGCTGGGTCAGCGTGACGTCCGCGCCAATGTTGTACAGCGAGTTGGGCGAGGAGAAGCCGATGCCGTGCGCGAATGTGTCCGGATCCTGCTCGATCGCGGTATTCAGATAGCCGACTTCTGGCGTGCTGGGATCGGCAATGGGCAGGTTGGCGCCAGCAAGACTGAACTGAGCCAAGCAGGAGAACAC
>CAVXOO010000231.1:0-16688 GCA_963762945.1 uncultured Acidobacteriaceae bacterium
CTGGCGGAAGGTATGGGCCACGATTTTTCCCGTGGTGTCGTGGACGACGATATAGCGGATATCGGGTATGGTTTCCATGTAATGGGCCAGGATCTCCTGGATGTACATCGTGTTGTCAATTAAGAGGGGCAATTCCACCTGGACGGCCAGGGAGCGGGCCAGCTCGAGCGAACGCTGGGTGAGATTCCGGTGGAGGATTTTCAACGTGGAGGTGCGCGACTGCCAGAAGGTCACGGACCCGAACAGCATCGCCACCACCATCCCGATGCCCAGGACTTTCCAGAAAATGGGAACCGATAAGACGCGGCGCACCCACCCAAGGTGGGGCCGGGTTCTCGCGGGAGCGCCCTTCATGGGGCCGCCTCGAAATATTTCGCGTTGGCGCGAACGCTGTCATAGAGCCCGGGGGCGGGAATCCGGTACCGGTCGATCTTGAGGCAGGAAAGAATGATGCGCCCGATCGGGTCTAGGTGCATGCCCAGGAGGGCCTGCAGGATCGCGTCCCTCCATTTGGGATCCATGTTCCTGGATATGACGATGGGGGGGGCGCCGTAGAGGGGGGATTTTTGAATGATGCGGGTGGAGGATGGGATGAGGGGGTTTTTCGCGGCGGCCAGGTCGTAAACCTGGCTGTTCACCGCCGCGCCATCCGCCAGGCCCTCCATGACCGCTTGAATCGACCGGTCATTGCTGCCGGTGATCAGGTGTTTGAGGAAGAAATGGTCCGGGTCCTGCCCGTGTTCTTTCAACCAAACGGCGGGAAAGAGCCAGCCCGTGTTGGACAGGATGTCCGCCGAGGCGAATTTCTCGCCTTTCAAGTCGAGCAGGGACCGGGCTTGGGAGGATTTGGAGACCAGGATGTAAGATTGGTAGGTGACGGCCCCCTTTAATTGCGGAACCACCAAGGCTGTCATGCCGAAATCCCGCTCTCCCCGCATGTAGGCGTAATCGCCGACGATGGCGATGTCGCAGTCGTTGTCCCGCACCAGTTCGTTCACCTCCGCGTTGGTTTGCCGCTGGATCAATTGGGGTTTTTTTCCCAACTGTTCCGCCAGGTATTTCACGAAGGGTGAATAGAGGGTGAAGGAATTTTCGGGGGAGATCAGGGGCGCCACGGCCATCCGGAAGGCCGGGTTGTTCCCCGGGTTCACGCCGGGCGGGGGCGCGGAGGCTTGGACCGGGGGTTCCTGCAGATCCAGCGGCCCCTGGATGACGGGTTCGTTCAGGCCGTCGGGAAGAAAGGAATACCGGACGGACTGGAAAAGGGCGAAGCCTCCCACCGCGAAACCCAAAAAGATCCAGACCAGGTTGCGGCGGGTGAAAAAACCGGAGAAGGCCGTCTTCAGGCCGGGCCGGGACGGATGCGCTGAAGGCTCGGGGGATGGACCGTTGGGTTTCATGGCGATTCAACCTTTTTGATCTCTAGGGGTGAGGGCTTACTCCCCGGTTCGCGGCTTCATACCCACCCCGCGGTCTCCACCAAGGCACAAAAGCCGTTTCGCCCGCAAAAGGGTTTCGCTCCTTCATCTTACTGTTTTCCGCCAAGGATTTCCTAGATGGCGGGCGTCCGGGCGAAGCGGGCGCTTGGGGACGAAAAGAGGGATGAAACTCCAGAGTCTTCAGTATTTTTTACGGAGGGACGGGCCCGCAAACCCTCATTTTCCACGGACGAATTCCTTTTGAGCCGCAAGTAGAATTCGTTCAACTAAAGAGCGCGAAACGCCTTTGAACGTTCCCAAGTCAAGCGCTTTTAGGCCGCGTTTATTCATCATTTTTAACAGGAGAAAAACATGAAACAGCATATCAGGGAAATCGTGGCTTTCTTAAGCATTCTTTTTTCAGTACTGCTTTTCACCTCCACTTACGCCCAAGGGGCGGACATGACGGCCGCTCAAAAAGATTACGGCGCCAAGTGCACTTCGTGCCACGGCAAGGACGGCAAGGGCGTGGCCAAAATGTCCAAGATGCTAAAAGTGGACGCCTCGGCCTTGGATCTGACCAGCTCCACGGCGGCTAAATTGACCGATGACGCCACCATCAAGATCGTCACAGCCGGCAAGAAGAAAATGCCGAAGTACACCGGCAAGCTGACGGCGCAGGAAATCGCCGACGTGGTCCAATACCTCCGCACCCTGCAGGCGCCGCCGGCAACGAAGTAAAGAGAAGCTCAAAACACCCATGGGGAGATCGACCGCCGCGCGCGGGGGAAGGGGACGTCCGTCCCCCGCGTCGGCACCACCCATCTTCCTTGGCGGAGAAAAAACATGATTCCCCAGCAAGTCTGGAAACCCATCGTGATTTTCCTGGTGCTTATCGGCGTTTTCCTGGTGGTCCGCAACTACGTGAGGCCGGCTTCCTTTTATGAGTACGGCCATTACCGGGGGGACGCGCTGGGCGAATTGGCGTCCAAGCCCATTCACTTCGCGGGCAAGAAGGTATGCATAGATTGCCATGACCAAAGGGTGGCGGAGTTCAACGCCTCCAAGCACGGAAGCCAAAGCTGCGAGACCTGCCATGGACCCGCCGAAGCCCATGTGGAGGACCCCTCCATTTCCCCCCCCATCAAAAGCGGAACGAACGAATGGTGCCTCAAGTGCCACGGCCAAAACGTGACCCGGCCCAAGCTGTTTCCCCAGGTCGCTTTATCGAGCCATTATCCCGGGCAGGATTGCATCAAGTGCCATGATCCCCACCATCCGGAGAAACGATGAAACCCACACTCGAAACCCTCTCGCGCAGGCAGTTCATGAAGGTCGCCGTGAAAGTTCATGATGATCATGGCCTCCATCCAATCGGGCCTGTTCTTTTGGGCCCCGCGCAAGGCCCGGGGCGCCGACCGCGCTTCCGGAAGGCTATAAACCCACCGACCACAAATGGTGCATCTCCATCGACGTGGAAAAGTGCATTGGATGCGGACGTTGCGTGGCCTCCTGCAAGGCCGAAAACAATGTTCCCGAAGAGCCCTGTTATTTCCGGACCTGGGTGGAAAGATACGAGGTGAGGAACGGCCAGGCGGTCTATATCGACTCGCCCAACGGGGGGAAGCGACGGGTTTCCCCCGACCGACGAGATCCAAGGGGTGGACCAGATCCTTTTTCCTCCCGAAAATGTGCAACCACTGCGAGAACTCGCCCTGCTCCCAGGTTTGCCCGACGGGCGCCACCTTCCGTTCCCCGGATGGCGTCGTCCTGGTGGACCCGAATTACTGCATCGGCTGCCGGTTTTGCGTCCAGGCCTGCCCCTACGGCTGCCGTTTCTTCAGCCCGATGACCCAGACCGCCGAGAAGTGCACCTTCTGTTACCACCGGATCACCCGCGGACTCCAGCCGGCCTGCGTGGAGGTTTGTCCCACGGGCGCGCGGAAATTCGGCGACCTGAAGGACCCCCAAAGCCCCATCCACGCCTTCCTGGCGGAGAACCAGATCCAGGTGTTGAAACCCTACATGGGAGACCCAACCGAAGGTTTACTACGTGGGCCTCGATATGGCGGTGAAATAATGGATATCCAAACGGGGCGGTCCATCTTCGAGGCCTTCCATCCGATCAAGGGTTACATTTACCCCAACGAATTGGAATTGAGTTGGAGCATCCTGATCGTGATCTATCCCTATTTGACGGGCCTGGTGGCGGGCGCCTTCATCCTGGCTTCCCTGGAGCGCGTGTTTAAGGTCCACGAGATCAAGCCCATCTACCGGCTGGCCCTGTTGACCGCCCTTTCCTTCCTGATCGTCGCCCCGCTGCCTCTTTTGTTTCACCTGGGTCACCCGGAGCGGTGCCTGGAAGTCCTGATTACCCCCCACTGGTCGTCGCCCATGGCCATGTTCGGGTTCGTTTATGCCTGGTACCTGATGGCGGTGCTCCTCCTGGAGATTTGGTACGACTACCGGGCGGATATCGTGAGGTTTTCCCAAACCAAACCCGGCTGGGTCGGGAAATTTTACGGGCTTCTCACCCTGGGCGTGAAGGACACGTCGGAAAAAGCCCTGGCGGTGGACGACAAGGCGGGGAAGATCATCACCGTCATCGGCATTCCCTCGGCCTTTTTCCTGCACGGCTATGTGGGCTTCATTTTCGGCTCTATCAAGGCCAACCCCTGGTGGGGAACCGTGCTGATGCCGGTCATCTTCATCTTTTCCGCCGTCGTTTCCGGCATCGCCCTGATGCTGGTGGTTTACTTCGTGACCTGCCTGATTCGGAAGGTGCAGATCCAGATGTCCTGCCTGGACGCCATGGGGAAATTCCTCTTTTACGCCCTGATCCTTGACTTCGCGATGGAATCGCTGGATTGGTTCCACCGGCTTTACGAGGCGGAGGAATCCATCGACATCCTGGTCTTGCTGGTGGCCGGAAAGCTTTTCCTGTCCCTGGTCGTCATCCAATTGTGCCTGGGTACGCTCTTGCCCCTCGCCGCCCTGGGCAGCACCCAGTTGTTCAAGCTTCCCGAAAACGTCAGGAAGATATTCCACGTAGGTTCCGCCTGCCTGGTGCTCATCGGTGTCTTCGCGGTCCGCTGGAACGTGGTCATCGGGGGCCAGCTTTTTTCCAAGAGCCTGGCCGGGTTTACCACCTATAAACCCGATTTCATCGGCCGTGAGGGTCTGCTCTTGAGCGCGGTTTTGATGGTCTTGCCAATTTTCATCCTTTGGGCCTTGGTCCGTCTCCTGCCGCCCTGGCTTTCGGCGGCCAAGAAACATTCCTAATCGGGAAGGTTGAAAAGTAACGGGGCTGGTGAACCGCGGCGGGAAGGAGAGCCTTTCAGTATTTTTTACGTAGGCGCCGGGGAAAGAACCCGTTTTTTCTGCGGATGAACCATTTGTCAGGATAGGACAAGATAAGCCGTAACAAAGGGGTAAACCAAAAAAACTTCCGGGCCAGACCTGCCGGGTTTCAGACGAGAGAGCAAACGAAAAAGAGCCGGAGAACCTTCAAATACTTTTCCCGGCCGGTACAACGCAAAAGGCGTACTTGAAGCGGGAAATGGGTTTTAAACCAATAAGGGGGGAAGACAGATGAAAAAGCCAACGGTCAACCGGGGGATCGCGATAAAGTCCCAGAACTTGTGGGGGCGTTGTCTGTGAGAACGAAGTTCACCTCGCGTTGGCCGGTGTTTGAATCCACACCAGGATCGGCGGACCTGAAGTCGCTGCCGGCGACGATGGCGGAGCGCTCGATGATGTAATACGAAGTGCCGCTGGAACCGCCAGGATCGCCTCAGAATGACCAGCTCATCGTTCGGCGGAAGCGCCCCGTTGACGCTTTGCAAGGCTCCATGAGTTCGTCGTTGGCCGCCAATCCCGTCAGTCTGTCGAAGAGCTTGTATGGAACGCCCGTGCGGTGCTCGAGGGTAATAGCTGCGCCGCGCATCTGTTCGCCGATGGCAACCGTCCAGCATGCCGAACCCATTCTCCTGATCTGATCGAGCGAGATGCCTCCCAGCGTGGTCGGCGTAAACTCTGCGGGAATGTGACCATCAAGGGAGCCGGAGAGATCGGGCAGGAAGCAGGGATCAAGGCTGAAGGCCTCGAAGATGTCCCGGAGCTCGTCGATATCTCCGGGGCTAATATGGCAGCCGGGGAGCACATTGACGCGGCGAGAAAGCCTTGAATTGAGCGGTGGAACCTCAACCAGTTCCTCGATCATGCACGTGACGGCTGCCGCCCATCCGTCTTGAAAGGCTCCGTGATAGTCGGGCGTCGAGACGTTCACCAGGGCGATGGCGTTCAACTCGGGATGGTTCTTGCGAACAATTTTGAGGAATCCATTCAGGTCGTCGCCCTTGATTTCCGAGACACTGGTTGTGCAGATTCCAATCAATCCCGGCTGGGTGCGGCCGGCAATGTTCACAATAGCCTGCTCCACATTGTCGAATCCGCCCAGCACAGTGGCAACTTCGCTCATCGCGGTGGTCTGCAGAGGAATAGCCTCGCGGAAGTGACGAACAAACAGGACAAGCCCGAAGGAGGTGCATCCCTGCGATCCATGAAGCAATGGCATCGAGTGCTCGACACCCATGAAGGCCAGCGCCGCGCCGATCGGTTGGCTCATCTTGAGCGGATTGACGACGCACTGTTTTTGACTGACTGTCACTCGCGCCATATGCCTGCTCCTATGCGAAGTGAATCTGAAGTTCATCGCGATCCGCGGCAAATTCCCACGGTGCGGGTCTCCGCACTTGTTCCCAGATCGGATTCGAAAGAGCCTTGTCGATCTCGCTCACCAGAGCCACGATGCCCTCATAGCCCGCGTAGGCGTGACGACGTTCCTGATTGATGTCGAGCCAGGGCATCTTCGCCTTCAATGCGACAAACTGTGTGCGCCCTCCGGAGAGCATGATGTCTGCCCGCGCCTCTTTGAGCATCTTGTACATCTCGCGCGGCTTCAGATCGTCGAACATGTGCGCATCGTCTTTCACCAGTTCCCTGATGCGCTCCTTGTCATCCGGTGTGGATTTCTTGGTGCTGGTGCCGACGATCACAAGACCGGCTTCCTGCAAGGCTGCCACCACGGACCATGACTTGACTCCGCCCGTGAAGAGCAGAACGCGCTTGCAGGCGAGCCGTGCTTTGAAGGGAGCAATCCGTTGCCAGGCGCGTGCTTCTTCCCTTGCGATTACCGCTTCGGTGCGATCAAGCAGTTCCGCCGGCGCGCCACGATCAACGAGCAATTGAGAGATTCTCCTTAGAGCATCGCTCATGTCGCCCACGCCATAGAACGATCCCTCGAAGAACGGAATACCGTAGCGTTCTTCCATCTTGCGCGCAATGTTGATCATGGCTTTGGAGCAGACCATCATGGCGGCCCGGGCGCGGTGGGAGCGGGCGACTTCGTGATACTTTGCGTCGCCCGAAATGCAGGCCAGGATGCGAATGCCAAGCTCGTCGAGCAGCGGCTTGACCTGCCACAGCTCTCCTGAAAGGTTGTACTCACCGACGATGTTGATATCGTATGGTGTGGTTTCCGCAGGCTCCTCGGTCCCGATCACATAATCGAGAAGCGCCTCACCGGCAAGTTTGTTCCCTAGGTTCTTCGATCCCACGAATCCCGGCACGTTGACGGGAATCACCGGTTTTCCGAGCTTCGTCGCGGCGGCCTTGCATACGGCCTCGAGGTCATCGCCGATCATGGCCGGCACGCAGGTCTGGTAGACGAAGACGGCAGGCGGGTTGTACTTTTCCACGACCTCCTTGATCGCCTTGTAAAGGTGTTTTTCGCCGCCGAAGATGATGTCCTGCTCGGTCATTGCCGTGGTAAAGCTGGTGCGATAAAGAAGCGGCCCCGACGACTTTGCGCCGCGGCCGTCCCAGGAGTGCCCTTCGCAGTTGATCGGTCCGTGAATCAGATGCGCCACATCGGTGATGGGCTGGAGAGCGATCTTGGCGCCATCGAAGGCGCAGCCGCCGGCAGCGGCTCCTGGAGCAAGCAGCTTGTTGCAACCCTTCTTTCGGTCCTTGTCCGGCTTCGCCTGATTCGTAGCGCAACCGGGCTCGTCAAAGACACTTTGTACTTTCGCGGTAAGTGAGCTCATCGAATCCCCCGCTGCGCCGGCGCAGATTGCAGTGCGCTACCGAATGATGTCAAAGCTGTAGTCGGTCTTCGACACCGCGTTGGTGTTTTGATCCATGTGGTCGAAGATTTTGTCGAGAATGGTGACCAGAACGTTAAGTCCGCCCTGGTAGCCCCACACCGGATAGCGATGGTGATGGTGACGATCGAAGATGGGAAAGCCGAGGCGAATCAGTGGTGTTTTTGTGTCGCGCTCGAGAAACTTTCCATAGGTGTTTCCGATCAGGAAGTCGACAGGTTCGGTGAACAGCAACGAGCGCATGTGCCAGAGGTCCTTGCCTGGGTAGACCTTGCAACCCTTTCCGAAAGGCGAGCCTGCGAGCAACGCTTCCGCTTTCTCCTTCCATGCCGTGCCTCCGTTGGTCGAAAGGATGTGTACCGGCTCAGCACCCAACTCCAGCAGGAACCCAGTCAGGCCCAGCGTCAGATCGGGGTCACCGTAAAGGGCGAACTTTTTGCCGTGAATGTGCGCGCTGGAATCGGCGATAGCATCCATGAGCCGGCCGCGCTCCTTAGCGATTGTGGCTGAAATCGGCTTGCCGGTCAGACGTGAAACCTCCATCAGGAAACGATCCGTGGCTTCCACGCCCAGCGGGTGATTGAAGGCAATCGCCTCCTGGCCCTTGTTTTCGATAAAGTCCAGCGTCTTCTCTGTGCAGAACTCCTGCATGGAGATCGTCGCGCTTGCGTGGATGGCGTTGGCGGTGTCCTCTAGCGTGGTGCCGCCGTCGTACATGCGGAACTTGCCGTCTCCGGGCGTGTCCCATACATCGCTGTTGTCGCCGAGGATCGTGTATTCGACGCCCATCAGGTCGAAGAGCCGCTTGATCTCGCGCAGGTTGCCGACCGTGTAGCCGTCAAAGCCGCCGATGAAGTTCAGCTTCCCATTGGCCTTACGTTCCAGCTTTGGCGCAGTCCCGGCCTTGCCGTCCCAGAAGTGTTCGACGATGCCCTTCAACACGTTGTCGTATCCAGTCACGTGGCTGCCCACAAAGGCCGGCGTGTGTGCGAAAGGCACATCGAGATCCGCGGGAATGGATTCCTTCTCTTTCGCATTCTTGATGAAGGCGTTGAGATCGTCGCCGATCACCTCAGCCATGCAGGTAGTCGAGACTGCAATCATTTTTGGCTTGTAAAGACTGAAGGCGTTGGCCAGGCCGTCAATCATGTTGTTGAGGCCGCCAAAGACCGCGGCGTCTTCGGTCATTGAAGAAGAGACAGCCGCGGTCGGCTCCTTGAAGTGCCGCGAGAAGTGGCTGCGGTAATACGCCACGCAGCCCTGTGATCCGTGAACAAAAGGCAGCGTGCGCTCGAAACCAAGCGCGGCGAAGACAGCGCCCAGCGGTTGGCAGGCCTTGGCTGGATTCACGGTCAGCGCTTCCCGCGCAAAGTTTTTCTCACGATACTCGGCGCTCTTCGTCCACTCGCCCACCCTCAATAGTTCTTCCGCCGGCACCGGGTCCTCGAACATGCACTTCTTGTTCGCCAGCATCCCGGTATATTCCGGGCCGCGGAACAACTCAAAGTGGTCGATCACCTTTTCCGCATTTTGGCTCATCTCGCTACTCCTTCCTGAAGGCTGTTGCGGCTCTGTTACCAGGGCGTCTTGGTCAGGCGCCAGACAGGAGCGTTGATCGCCATGTCCATGTCGCGCGCAAAAATGGCGAATCCATCGTATCCGTGATAGGGGCCCGAGTAGTCCCAGGAGTGCATCTGGCGGAAGGGCACTCCCATCTTCTGGAAGACATACTTCTCTTTGATCCCAGAACCCACCAGGTCGGGCTGCACCTTTTCGACGAACTTTTCGAACTCGTAGGCGGTTATATCGTCGTAGATCAGCGTGCCGTCCTTCACGTAGTGCGCGGTGCGCTGATAGTCGTCGTTGTGCCCGAACTCGTAGCCGGTGCCGACCACCTCCATGCCCAGGTCCTCGTACGCTCCGATCACGTGGCGCGGGCGCAGGCCGCCGACAAATAGCATCACCTTCTTGCCTTCAAGGCGCGGCCGGTACTTGGCGATTACCGCGTCAGAGAGGGCCTGGTACTTGGCGATCACGCGCTCGGCGCCCGCCTTGATCGTGTCGTCGAAATGAGCCGCGATGCCGCGCAGCGACTCCACAATCTTGGTGGGCCCGAAAAAGTTATACTCCACCCATGGAATCCCAAACTTCTCTTCCATGTGACGCGAGATGTAGTTCATGGAGCGGTAGCAATGCAGGATGTTGAGCTTGGCCTTGGGGGTAGCTTCGAGCTCCGCAAGCGTGCCGTCCCCCGACCACTGGGCGATCACGCGCAAGCCCATCTCTTCAAGAAGAATTCGGGAAGACCATGCGTCGCCGCCGATGTTGTAGTCGCCGATGATGGCAACGTCGTAGGGAGTGCTCTCAAAGCGCGCTGGCTTGCCGGTTTGCTTATCGATGACCCAATCGCGAACCGCATCGTTGGCGATGTGGTGTCCGAGCGACTGAGAGACGCCACGAAAACCCTCGCACCGGACCGGCACGATGGTCTTGCCGTATTCCTTGGCTTTCGCGCGAGCAACTCCCTCGATGTCGTCGCCGATCAGCCCAACCGGGCACTCGGACTGGATCGTAATTCCCTTGTTGAGCGGGAACAGCGTCTGAATCTCGTCGATGATCTTGGCCAGTTTTTTGTCGCCGCCGAAGACGATGTCCTTTTCTTGAAAATCGGAAGTGAACTGAAGCGTGACGAAAGAGTCAACGCCGGTTGTGCCGATGTAGTAATTGCGTCGAGCGGCCCATGAGTATTGGCCGCATCCAACCGGGCCGTGGCTGATGTGAACCATGTCCTTGATGGGGCCCCAAACCACGCCCTTCGACCCCGCGTAGGCGCAGCCGCGAATCGTCATGACGCCCGGAATCGCCTTGAGGTTCGACTTGACTCCGCAGTCCGGCTTACCCTCCTCGAAAGTTCCGAGGTGCTTGGCGCGTTTCTTCGCCGTCTTCTCCGGATAGGCTTCAAGCACTTCGCCGATCAACTGCTTATTGCGCTCTTTGATCTCTTCAACGCCGGCATTTCCGCTCATTGTGGACCTCGCTCGGAATGGATTTGTTTCTTTAGATGTGATGCCGGCAGATTACCAAAGGCCGGCGCCCGGCAGAGAGCGGCCGGTTATGCCGCGGCTTCTACGGCCTTTTTCCCAACCAAAGACTCGTCGATGCTCTTGATGATGCCGTGCTCCATCAACATCTCTTCGAGCTCATCCATCGAGATCGGTGTGGGAATCACGCCGTTCCCGGCGTTGTTGTGAATCTTCTCCGCCAGGGCGCGATAGTGCGCGGCCTGCGCGGAGTCCGGCGCATATTCGATCACCGTCATGCGGCGCAGCTCTGCGTGCTGCACAACATTGTCACGAGGAACAAAGTAGATCAGCTTGCTTCCAAGCTTCTTGGCCATGTTCTCGGCCAACTCGAGCTCCTTGTCTGTCTGGCGCTCGTTGCAGATCAGACCTCCCAGCCGGACGCCGCCGGAGTTGGCGTACTTCAGAATGCCCTTGGAGATATTGTTGGCCGCATACATCGCCATCATCTCGCCGGACATGACGATGTAAATCTCCTGTGCCTTGTTCTCGCGAATTGGCATGGCGAATCCGCCGCAGACAACGTCGCCGAGCACGTCGTAGGAGACGTAGTCCAGGTTCTCGTAGGCACCGTTCTCTTCAAGAAAGTTGATGGCCGTGATGACCCCGCGGCCCGCACAGCCCACGCCGGGCTCGGGCCCCCCAGACTCGACGCAGCGGATGCGCTGATATCCGTACTTCATCACTTCTTCGATTTCGATGTCCTCGACGGTTCCCTTTTCGGCCGCGAGACTCAGAATGCTGTTCTGTGCCTTGGCGTGCAATATCAGGCGCGTTGAGTCAGCCTTTGGATCGCAGCCAACAATCAGGATCTTCTGCCCCATCTCCGCGAGCGCAGCCAGAGTGTTTTGAGAAGTTGTTGACTTGCCGATTCCACCCTTGCCGTAGAAAGCAATCTGTCTCAGTTTCGCCATCGTTCCTCCTCCGTCTCTCTTTATCCGTCATCGGTGATTTGTTGATCAGTGCTTGGTCGTTGAATCTCCTGAATCCGTGCCCGGCGTCATTCGGCTGCGTGGAGCAAAACAGAGCCCAGGTAACCGCCGGATCAGGGATGCTAACGTTCTGTGCGCATCCTTGCGTTCCGGAATCTGCCTGCTTAAAAGCAATCGCCTTGCCAAACGGGAAAACTTGATAAGTTGTGTAGATTCAGTGCACTGTTACTTTTGGGTTTCGGGGAAAACCTGTGCTGAACGCGACAATCGAGGCTGGAGTTGTAGCGAATGCGACGAAGCGTTTGTCAGCGGGGTTCAGAAACTGCGCATGGCTTTGGGGAATGCCGCAACGAATTCGCCCAATGTTATGGGGATGCGCTCGATCGAGTGTTCACTCAGGAATCGCGCTTCATTGCGCGTGGGCTCCTCGGGCAGAATAGCCCAATGCTTCTGCGAGGAACGCTTGATGATCTGGTGGGCGAAGAGCCGATCCAGTTGCTTTGAAAACCGGCAGCCGAAAAACACAAAGCTTTTTCCCTCACGGATCTTCTGCACCGGCTCCGGGATCGGAGTTTGAATATCGATCTCCGTCAGCACTTCGACGAAATCGGAGTCGGAGACTAGAAAATTGCGCGCCGGCCCAACGGAACCGAGGGGCTGATAGAGCAGCGTCTTCCATTCCCCGGCGAGGCCGCGCGGCTCGACTTCGGCGCGGGAACCATCCGCGTGATAGTAATGAACCCAGTTCCCAGAGTGCTCCGCCTGGCTTACGCCTTGCGCGATGCCCCATCCGGAGCGTGGCCGCAGAGCCTTTTGCGGAAGATCGTCGTACCAGACGTGAACGACAAGCGGCAAAGCTGGAAGGCTCATCAGAAGTGCGTGCAGCGACGTGGGCTGTCCCTCGCCGCCGAATGCTTCGGCCATCGAATTCGTGACCGTGCTGCGGTGCTTGAAGTTTTCAATGAACTGCGCCGCTGCACCCAGATTGTTTCTGATCTTGTGCGGTACGCTGGCCTTCGCTGTCAGGCGCGCCACAAGAGCATCTTGCGAGCCGGGAAGCTGGTTTCCGTCCAGCGACAATACCCCTGGGCCGAGATAGGGTATTGCCAAGCCTCCATCAAAGGCTCGCGCGATGGAGGCGAGAGCGGCTGCGGTCAACTCTGTATCTCCAACTCCGCAATCCTGCGTGCCTCTACTGTTATGGGCAACGTCGTAGCGGAGTTCATCTCCGGCAATTCCAATTGCCAACCGTTGGCCAGCGTAACCTTGCCGCCCCAAATCTCCGGCCTCTCCAGTTCGACGATTGGCTCTTCCAGATCTTTCTTGGCAATATAAGCCGACAGTATGCCAGCCGCGTTCCTGCGAATCATCACTTTCATTAGGCCTCCACACTCAATCGCCAGGGCGTCAGCTCCGGCTCCATGCAGCCAATGACCTGATTGAGCGCAAACTCCACCATGTAAACAAAGCTGCCGGAATCGACATGCCGGCCAATTTGCACAATCTCACCCGCGTCACCGGCTCCAACCAGCAACGCATTAGAAGGACGCTCGGGATAAGAGCCATCGTTGAAGAGGTCCACCACCGCCTTCACGCGCTGGCCCCATGCAAAACGCGGCTGGCCTGCTTCGATCATTGGTTTACTCCACATGCGCTGCCTTCTACAAGCTCCAGTTCCTTGCGTTTCATCCCCACTCTGTACCCGGTGTTCAGGAACTCGACGCCGTAGATATAAAACTGCTGAAGGAATGTGCCGATCGAAACCACATACCCCTCCTCGCCCTTCTTTACCAGGACTTCGCCAATCTCTTTGCCGCCAAAGGTGCCGTCGTTGCGCACAACCTGGCTGGACCGGACCTTCTGCCCATATTCGAAGCAAGGCGGTCCATCCAATTCCACTACCCAGCTATCTCGAGCAATATTCGACATATCAGCGCCTCTTGCCTTCCCGGCGAGAGAGCTTCATTTCGATCACCGTATGCTCGCCGTCGACCTGGTGAGCCGCCGCCAGCAGTCTCTCCTCCACACGCTCGCGCACCAGAGGGTCCGCGTCGGCGCCCATTGCGTCGAGCGCACTCAACGGAACCCTTCCCGCAACCTCATAGCGGACTTTGAGGGCCGGATGGAAGCGCAGGGGCAAGAGTTGCGCCGGCGCCAGCCGCTCGGCCAGCGTGAGGCAGACCGAAGCATCCGGATCGTCGATCAATTCCACGAGCCACTCGGGCGCGATCCGCTGCGCCACCACGCGCCTCACTTCCGGATCCGGGTCGTCGATCATGTTCTTCAGTTGCGGAATCCCAATGCGCCGCGCAACAATCTGGCGCACAAAGTAATCGGGGTCCGACATCATCGGCATCAGCTCTTCGCCTTCGAGATGCGACGCAATGCGAATGCGCACCTCGCGATGGGGATCGTCGCGCAGCCGCAGGAGAAAGCGGTGGGGAAGCCGCAAAGCCGCATTCCATCGAACGGATTCATCTTCGTCGTTGAGTATTGCCGTCAGCCGGAAAACATCGGCATACTTAACCGCTGCGGCCCGGACTTCGAAGTACGGATGGGAGAGGAAATCGTTGGCGAATCCAGGATTGCTCTTGAAGAACTGATCGATACGAGAGGGCGAGCGGTCCTGCACACAGACATGCTTCTTGCGGCAGCGATCTTCGCGAATCAGCTCGCGGTGAACGCATCCATCGCAGCACAGTTTCTGGCCTTGCCAATCCAGAGCCTCGTCCGGTTTATGCACCATTACGAATCCCTCCTCTTGTTCGCATCAGCGGCGGATGAGCGCCTCGACCGGCATCAAGGTTGAGGCTGGTGAACAAGCTTGAACGGTTCCTCCCGGTGTTGTGACCACAAACCCCGTGAGCGAACGGCTGTCAACAAAATCCACAACCGCTTCGTTCAAAAGGAGACAACTCGCGCGATCCACGAAAATCCGCAATGTTGCGTGTTCCCAGACAACTTCGCCCAATCCGGGCTCAGCAGCCAAGTAGTTACCCTGGCGATGCGGTTGGGATCGATGGACGCGCCGTTCACCAGCCGGGCCAGCCCGAATCCGGCCGCCGCCAGGACCACGACTACAATCACGCCCTGGTGCCAGATCCAGAACCGCTTGCTTTTTCGCGACGCAACCACCAAAACCTCCCCAAGTACGCGAAGAAAGCCGGAGCCGTCCCAGGCGTGGATGGAAAATACTCCTGCGGCACCAGCGTACCATTGCCATTCGCTGCCTGTGTTTACGCAATCCGGCGGCATTCTGTTCCCTCGCGCGAGCCTGTGGGGCGGGGAACCCGGCGGGAGTCCGCCGCGTATCATTTCTGCGAGCGCGCTCTCTTTCTGCGTTCCCAGTGCGCCATGCAAAGCTTTTCCGACACTCTCGGCCAGGTCTTTCGCGCCATCGTGGCCAACAAGCTGCGCAGCTTTCTGACCATGTTCGGCATTGCCTGGGGCGTGGGCTCGCTGCTGGTGCTGGTGGGCTTGGGCGAGGGCTTTCGTTCCGGGCCAGCACACGCAACTGTGCCAAGCTGGGCAACGACCTGATGATGATGTTCAACGGGACCATTCCCGCGGTGGCCAACCAGCACACCGGAATGCGTCCCTATGAGCTGACGCTGGGCGACGAGGCGGCGGTGCGCCAACTGCCGGAGTTGCGCGCCGTGACCGTCGAATTGGCCCGCTCGGACCTGTACGAGGTGAGCGAGTGGAGCAATACCTCCAGGCCATGTGATCGGGACGAACCGAACTACCCGGTGGTTCGCATTCATTCCCATGGCCACGGGCCGCTTTCTGGACGACGCCGACCTGCTGAACGACGCCGCGTGGTGGTGCTGGGGTCAAAGGCTGCGAAGCTGCTCTATCGCTGGGCCGGCCGATGCTGGGCGAGACGATCACCATCAATGGCACGGCGTTCACAGTGGTCGGGCTCGGTGCGAGAAGATCAGCCGCGGCAACAACGACTGGCGACGACCAGAAGTCTACGTTCCGGTCACCACCATGCAGGAGCTGTTTCCGCTGAAGGGCGACAACATTCCCCGGGACGCGCTGACGTCAATTCAGTACCAGCCAACGACGAAGAGGCGAAATCTGCGGCCGCGCGTGGCTGCGGTGCATCGTGTGATCGCGAGCGCCATGGCTTTGACCCCGTCGCTGACGGACGCGTTCGAGGAGTGGGACACGATTCAGGAAGAGAAGATGATTGGGGCAATCTTCAATGCCATGGACATCTTTCTTGGCGGCGTGGGCATTGTGACGCTGGGCTTGGGCGCGGTGGGGATTATCAACATCATGCTGGTTTCGGTGACCGAGCGGACGCGCGAGATTGGCCTGCTGAAGGCGCTGGGAGCCACCAAGCGCAGCATTCTGGCGCAGTTTTTCTGGGAGGGGCTGCTGCTGACCGGAATCAGCGGGGTGATTGGAATTTGGTTTCCGGCGGGTTTCATGTGGCTGCTGCAGCAGGTGCTGACCGGACAAGATGCCGGGATGGGATCCGCCGCGGCTGGTGCCGTGGTCGGCTGCGCTGGCGCTGGGTTCGCTGGTGCTGAGCGGCGTGGTTGCGGGACTTTATCCGGCCAGCAAAGCGGCGCAGATGGATCCCGATTGAGGCGTTGCGGAGAGAGTGAAAAGGGCAGCTACTAGCTGTTAGCTCCTAGATTTTCTGTGCTGCGAAGCTGGAAGCTAAAGGCTAGTGGCTAGAAGCTAGAGGCTGAAATATGTTGAGAGACATCTGGGGACAGGCGTGGGAGGCGATGGTGTACAACCGTCGGCGCACGGCCATCACCATGATCGGAATGGCGTGGGGCATTGCCACGGTTGTGCTCTTGCTGGCATACGGTGCCGGGTTCAGCCACGCGATTGAGGCCATCTTCGCGCAATGGGGGACACAAACGTGATCGGCGGTATTCCCGGGCCGCACCAGTGAACAGGCAGGTGGCGATAAGGCGGGGGTGCAGGTGCGGTTCCAGCTAGATGATGTGGACCGATCTGGCGCGGGCGCAGGAATCGGCCACATCTCCGCAGGTGCAAAAGGACGTGTCGGTGCAGAACGACCTGCACACCTACACAGCAATACGTCGTGCCAAGTAGACGCGGAGGGAA
>CAVXOO010000232.1:0-7721 GCA_963762945.1 uncultured Acidobacteriaceae bacterium
TCGGGTGTGTCGAGTAGAAGCTGCGGCGTGGGATCGCCCGAGTAGTACTCGCGCACGCGGCGGTGGATGGTGGCCGCGGCCTTGCCGTGCAACTGCTGGTAGAGGATCGATTCAAGCAGAGACTCGAAGGGCGATGTGGAGCGGTCGATACGGAGCGTGAAGGGGCCGGCGCGATCGATGAGCGCGGCCAGTTTTGGGTCGCGCTCGCAAAGATGCGCCACTGCTTCGTCGGGATCGAAGGGAAGTTTTGAGCTGCGGCCGTCGTGAATCATGGAAGGAGTGTATCGCAGGGGGCGGCGATGCCCTACTTCGACTCCGCCGCGGCCTTAGTGGCATGCATGATGACAATCTGCGTCTTGCCGCCAATCCCTCCCGGCTGTTCGGTCACGCTCACAGCCACTAACTCGCCCGCTCCCCTATCCAGCGTGAACGATTCCCCGTTGAAGCTGGTGGTGGCCCGCGCGTCGGGGCCGAGATTGCTCTTGTAGAAGGCAATCACCTGCTCCCTTGAGTCGGGGGTGAGAAAGTTTGCCGTAAGCATGTTCTTGCCGGCTATGGTCATGCGCACGCTCGCTTGTCCCTGCTCGGCGCCCGGATAAATAGGAACGCCGAGATCGGCTTCCGTCACCTGCCTCGTACTGGCCGTTATATTGGAGGATTTCATCACCTTGTATACGCCATAGCTCAGAAATCCTACTCCGATGAGCCCCAGGCCGACGAAAATGCCCACAACGATGAGCACAATTTTCAGTGCGCTCGGTCCCTGTTTCTGCCCGGCGTAGGTCGCGGTTGCGTACGGGGCGATCGTGGGCGCGTAGGGCGTGACGGGCGTCGCGTAGGACTGCACGGACGGCGGCGTGGTCGGCTGTGCGATTGGCTGCGCAGGATCGGGCGAAAGCGGAGGCAGCGGTTGGTTGCCGGGAATCTCGGTCATGGTCTCATCCTTATCTGCGGATTTTTCGCGACGCAACCGGGTAATCTTCAGAAGTTGCAGACACTATACCGCATTCGCCGCGGTGCAGGGCTGGATAGCGCGGGAAAAATCCCGATTCGCAGCCAAGTTCCGAATCGGGTGAGAAACGGGTGTGCTTCGGAAGAGGAAACAGGCAATTTGCGGCCGGGCGCTTTAACATCGACATAGATACATTGGCTGAGGAGCTCCCTCATGAAGATGCGGCCGGGATCGCAGACGGGATTTCTGTTGTGCGGCAAGGAATGGACCGACGGCGAGGCAATCGAGGTGCGCTCGCCGTGGGATCAGGGACTGGTGGGGCGCGTAACCAAGGCCACGCGGGCCGACGCACGCCAGGCTGTGCAGCATGCCGTGGCAAGCTTGCGCAGAACGCGCGCGCTGCCGCGCTGGAAGCGGCGCGAGATTCTGGAAAACGTGGCCGCCGCCCTCATCGAGCAGAAGGAGCGCTTCGCGCAATTAATTGTTGCCGAGACGGCGAAGCCGGTGCGGCAGGCGCGGATTGAGGTGGATCGCGCCGTGCTCACTTTCAAAATCGCGGCCGAAGAAGCGGCGCGGCTGGGCGGCGAGAGCATTCCGCTGGATCTGACCGAAGGCAACGAGGGCCGCTGGGGGCTGGTGCAGCGCTTTCCCATCGGTCCGGTGCTGGCCATTACGCCATTCAATTATCCGCTGAACCTGGCCGCGCACAAAGCTGCGCCGGCTATGGCGGCGGGATGCCCATTCATTCTGAAACCCGCACCGGAGGCCACGTTTACCGCGCTGGCGCTGGGCGAAGTGATTTTGAAGGCGGGTTGGCCGGAGGAGGCGCTGGCCGTGCTGCCCCTCGACGACGCCGACACCGCCTGGCTTGCGGAGAAGGAAGATCGCATCAAGCTGGTGAGTTTCACGGGCTCGGCAAAAGTGGGCTGGCAGTTAAAGGCGCACTCGGGCCGCAAACGCGTGCTGCTGGAACTGGGCGGCAACGCCGCGCTCATCGTACATAGCGACTGGAAGGATCTCGACGACGCGGCGATGCGCACCGCACATTCGGCCTTCAACTACGCGGGGCAATCGTGCGTCAGCACGCAGCGCGTGTTTGTGGAGCGCAGTATCTTTCAGACCTTCCTGTGGAAGGTGGTGGACGTTGCCGGTAAGCTCGTGCTTGGCGACCCCTCGCATGAGGCCACGGAAATCGGACCGCTGATCGGGGCCAGCGAAGCGGAACGGGTGGAAGCCTGGCTAAAGGAGGCGGTTGCCGGCGGCGCCAAGCTGGTGGCGGGGGGCGAGCGCAAAGGGTCGATGATGACGCCGGCGATCCTGACCGCGACCGCGCCGGGCATGAAGCTGCACGACGAGGAAGTCTTTGGGCCGGTTCTGGCGATTGAACCTTATGACGACTTCGAGGATGCGCTGGCGCGCGTGAATCATTCGAAGTACGGATTGCAGGCCGGGCTGCTCACGCACGACTCCCGGCGCATTCTCACGGCCTATCGCGAGCTCGAAGTGGGCGCGCTGATTGTGGGCGACACGCCGAGCTGGCGGCTGGACCCGATGCCCTTCGGCGGGGTAAAAGAATCGGGGTTGGGACGCGAGGGTCTTCGCTCGGCCATCGAAGAGATGACCGAACCGCACATGCTGGTGATGAGCGGCGTGGGGCAAAGCTGATGCAGTTCGCAGTTCTTAGTTCACAGTTCACGATGGTGAGTTGCCCTTCCGCAATCGGAGCCGACCCCTGTGAACTAAGAACTATGAACTGCTTTTTTACTTCGCAGACATGTCGAGCATGGCTTTCACATCGGCGGCGTGGGGGCCGTCGGGGGCTAACTCGAGATACTTTTCAAGCGCCTGGCGCGTCTCCGCTGTAATCGCCACTTTGCCTTGGGAAACGACCTTTGCGTCCGCAAAAAGGTCCGAGCCGAGAACGAACCAGGCATTGGCGCGCGTGGGGTCGGCCTGTACGCACTTGCGGCAAGCCGCCGCCGAGTTCTCTGTGTCGCCTATGTTGTAAAGCACTGCACAGACGTTGAAGTAGGCCAGCCCTGGATTTGAGGATAGCTCGGCTGAGCGGTTATAGTTGTCGATCGCCTCTGGATTGCGCTTCAGTCTGAGCAGAGCATTACCCCTCCCGATATAGATCCGCGACTCGCCGTCTTTCCAGGCACTATCCGGCTGGCCCTGCGCAGGTTTCTCCTGCTCGGCCGTGGCGAGGGCGCGGTCATAAGTGGCAAGAGAGGCTTCCACCGCGCCTGGGTCGCTTTGCCCAGTCGTGGCGTAGAGTTGCGCGTTTCCTAGAAGGGCCAGATTCGCCGAAGTAGGGTTCGCGGCCACCAGTTGCTGCGCGGCCGCGAGTGCGGCTGGCCAATCCTTCGCTTTGATGGCCTGGTCATAAGTGGCCTTCAATGTCTGAGGCGTGTTTTGGGCGCTAGTTTGGGCCGTTTGCGCGCCGGCATGGGCCGCCAAGAGGAAGGCTAACAGTGCTGTTGCGGTAATAGAAAAACTACGGCGCATCGCGTACCTCCGCCCATTCGCCCATTCGCCCATTCACGTGGATGGGTTGAATGGACACACATTAGTCCAGCGGTGCGGCGAATGCAAGGCTTTTTGCCTGTGCCACGGATGGACCGTGCGCACGCCGGGCCCGGCCACGCGCAGATACAGTTTTCCCGTACGGCTGAAGGAGCCGATCGTTGCGTGAGGAGATGGGCATGAGGAGATGGGATAGATATGCCGCCAGTATCGGCTGGCGGGCGAGGTAGCAACGCCGGGGAAGGTGCGACGCAATCTAACCTTCAGCCTTCAGAAAGGGGTCCCGTGGCAAATCAACTGTATCTCGCTCAAGACTTAGCGCGGTTCGAACCGGTCTAGCCCTTTTGCTTGGCCTTCAGCTTGGCCCAGCGCCGGTGCTGCGCATCCGCAATTCTCTTGCGCGCTTCGGCGCTCAGGACACGCCTCTTTCTGGGCTTGGACGCGGCTGGCGCTTTCTTGGCTTTGCGTGCGGCTTTGGTGGGTACACTGTCGAGCGTGGCCAGCAGAGCGCGTGCCCGCTGCAGCCTGGCTATCTCGGCGTCAATTCCTGCAAGGATGTTTTCAATTGCCATGCAATAACAATAATGCAATTAGTTGGCCGAGGAAAGACCTGGAACAGTATTTTATTTTGACTTAGAAGAGTAACTGGATAGATAGGTCGCGGTACTTTTGCAGTAAAGCGATATAGCGGAGATATTTTCGCGGGTCAACAGGGCCTTTGATTCAATCGCTATCGTTTCTTGCTTGATCCCCAAGGAAAGATCGACTGGGTTCGGCATTCACGGCGCGCAAGTTATAGGTGTATGTGCCCGACGGCGGCCAAATGCCCCAGGAAACTGCGGCGGGACAGGTGTTCATCCCATCCCGCCTCAAGTCTTCACCTATCGTCTGCAATGCGGTCTAGCCCCCAAGATACATGACATGCACATAGACGCCGAGACGCACGTTATAAGCCAGATACCAGCCGACGTGGTCGGGATCGTCGTAAATGATGATTTGATCGGAGCCCCAGAGCCAGCCGTCGCAGAAGGCGATATCGGCGGGCGCCACAGACCAGTACCAGTTGTTAAACCAGAAGCGATCGGGGCCTCCGCCGGCCAGATGCCATACATGCTTGGGCCCGAAACCGCCGACGTAGCGGCCGTGCTCCCATGGGTTATCGAGATGATAACGCGCATCGCTGGGCCCGGTATCGTGGCCCACCCAGGTCTTGCCGTTATCGACGTGTGGTGCATTGGGATGGCCGGGCTTGTCGGAGTAGTTGCGTTGCGGATCGGGCGCCTGCGGCGTGCCGTGGAAAGGCGCCGGGCCGTTCTTGGGCGCTTTGGGCTGGCCGCCCTCCTGATGTAGCGCGAAAGCCGGCACAGAGAATACCAGCAAAGCTGCGATTGCGATGGGAAGAGATTTCATTCTTACCTCCTGTTGACCAGTGGGGGATGCAAGCCGCGACCACCCAGAGTTTCTTGGACGGTTATCGCGACGGAAGGTCGCCATGGGCATTCTCGCATAGGTCGCCGAGGTCCGGCACGTTAATCTCCCGGCCGCCGCTTCGTCCCTTCTTGCTCTTGAGCTAGCTCTCGCTACGCGTGTACCGTGGCAGGTGCGCGGCGCCATGCGTAGAGCGGGAACTGATTCGCGAGTTCGGCCACTTCGCCGCGAATGCGCGCCAGCGCGGCCTCGTCGTTGCGCTCTTCAAGCGCCTTCGCGATCCACGCTCCAATGGTGCGCATCTCGGGTTCCTTCATCCCGCGCGTGGTGAGCGCCGGCGTACCGATGCGAATGCCGGAGGGCTTGAGCGGGGGATTGGTGTCCCATGGAATCGAATTCTTGTTGACGGTGATGCCCGCCTTGCCCAATGCCAGCTCTGCTTCGGAGCCGAGGATGCCTTTCTCGAAGACGTTGACCAGCATGAGGTGGTTGTCGGTACCGCCGGAAACCAACCGAAACCCCGCTGCACGCAGTGCTTCAGCGAGAGCCTTGGCGTTGGAAACGATTTGCGCCGCGTAGGTGCGAAATTCGGGACGCAGCGCCTCGCCGAACGCCACGGCCTTTGCGGCCACGATGTGCACCAGCGGCCCTCCCTGCTGGCCGGGGAAGACGGCCTTGTCGATATCTTTACTCAGCCGCTGTTCAGGTTTTTGGCCGGTTTGCATATCCTTGCCAACGATGATGAGGCCGGCGCGCGGGCCGCGGAGGGTCTTGTGCGTGGTGGTGGTGGTGATATGCGCGTGCGGCACGGGGGAATCGTGTACGCCGCCTGCCACCAGGCCGGCGATGTGCGCCATGTCGAAGATGAAGATCGCGCCCACCTTGTCGGCGATCGCGCGCATGCGGGCAAAGTCCCAAGAGCGCGGGTAGGCGCTGGCGCCGCCGATAATAACTTTCGGCTTTTCCTGCTCGGCAACCTTTTCCATCTCGTCGTAATCGAGGGTCTCGGTTTCGCGGCGCACATGGTAGAAGGTGGTGCGGTAAAGCTGGCCGCTGAAGCTCAGGCGATGGCCGTGCGTGAGGTGGCCGCCATGCGAAAGATCGAGGCCAAGAATGGTGTCGCCCGGCGAGAGCACTGCCGCATAAGCCGAGGCGTTGGCCTGCGAGCCAGAGTGCGGCTGCACGTTGATATGCTCGCCGCCGAAGAGCTGACGAGCGCGGTCGCGAGCCAAATTCTCCACGATGTCGGCATCCTCGCAGCCACCGTAGTAGCGGCGTCCCGGATAGCCCTCGGCATATTTGTTGGTAAAGACCGAGCCGGCGGCTTCTAATACGGCTTCAGAGACAAAGTTTTCGCTGGCTATCATCTCCAGCCCCTCATGCTGGCGGAGGGTTTCCTGGTCAATGGCGGCGGCGACCTCGGGATCGACTTGGGCGAGCGGCAAAGACATGCGGTCAGTCATGGTTAGATTTTAGCTGCTTCCTCCGTTGCTTGAAACCACTTCTGCGAGGACGGCCGTTGCGTACACTGGAAGCAGCGGCCCTTCTTATAAGGGTTCGCGAGGCGCTTGTGTCGATTAGAGGCAACCATCTGATTCCGTTGGCAGTTTTTCTCGGCACGCTGCTTTCTGCCGCGGCCGAAACCGGAGCCATTGACCCGGCTTTGCTGGCCAGGGCCAATGCCGGCGACCCTGCGGCGCAGGTGGCCGTGGGCGACGAGTATGCCCATGCGGCTGCCACCGAGCACGACAACATGCGGATGACCGACGATTACCAGCAGGAATTCAAGTGGTACCGCAAAGCCGCCGAGCAGAACTACATCGGCGGAGAGATGGGCCTGGCGGCGCTCTACCGCGACGGCGGGGACAAGAGCATTCCGCGCGATATGGAGCAGGCAGCGGCGTGGTATCGCAAGGCCGCCGATCAGGGCGACCCCACCGCGCAAGCAACGCTGGGCTTGCTCTACTCGATGGGCCAGGGCGTCTCTCACGACGACGTGGAAGCGTATTTCTGGCTGGACCTTGCCGCCAGCGTGAAGGGACCTAACCAGGCGAAGTACGCCGCCAATTGCCAGTTGATCGGCGAGCGCATCACTTCCTATCAACTCTCCGATGTCGAGGATCGTGTCGTTGCCTGGAGGGCCGCGCATCCGCGCTCCGACGGCAACTAAGTTTCCTTAAGCAAATTTGCATTGAACACCAACCCTCGCGGGAAAGTTGCGCGTGAAGGACAGACTTTTCGCGCGAGAACTTCTTGCGCGAGAGAGATTGCATTTTCGCGCGCGAGCGACCAAAGTTCCCACAACTTGTTTTTGCGCTGCGGGTCTGGAGGGAACATGGGCCGGGACTTCAAAAATCAAAAGGCCCGTGGAGGAACCTCATGCAGCGCACCTTGTTTACGCTTGCCGTGGCCGCCCTGATTGCCTCGGGATCGGCCTTTGCTCAGCAGAGCCAACCTCAATCGCAGCCCAGCCAGCCGGCGCCGGCCGTCGGCCAGCGCGAACACAATCAGCAGAACCGTATTGCCAACGGCATCGGCTCAGGGCAACTGACCGCCGGCGAAACCAGAAATCTGGAGTCGCGCCAAGCTAACCTGAATCGCGAGGTCCGCGACGATCGCCAGGCCAACAACGGCCGTTTGACGCAACCGGAGCGGCAGCAGGTCAATCGCCGGCAGAATCATCTGAGCCACGCGATCTACCAGGACAAGCACAACGCCAACGTGGCGCACTACGGCAACAACGAAGTCGGCCAGCGCCGCCAGAACCAGCAGGATCGCATTGCCAATGGGGTTCGTAACGGGACGTTGAATGCCG
>CAVXOO010000233.1:0-9275 GCA_963762945.1 uncultured Acidobacteriaceae bacterium
GCCGCAGCGCCTCGCCCAGATTGCGCGCGCCGCAGACAAAGGGTGTGGTAAAAGCATGTTTATCGATGTGGTGGGCTTCGTCGGCCGGGGTCAGCACCTCGCTCTCGTCGATGAAGTCCACACCCAACTCTTGAAGTATCTGCGCCTCGGCAAAGTGTCCGATGCGCGCCTTCGCCATGACGGGTATCGAAACCGCCTGGATGATCTGCTTGATGAGGCCCGGCCGCGCCATGCGGGCCACGCCGCCTTCGGCGCGGATCATGGCCGGAACGCGCTCGAGAGCCATCACCGAGACGGCGCCGGACTCCTCGGCGATGCGCGCCTGCTCGACGTTCATCACGTCCATGATGACGCCGCCCTTGAGCATCTCGGCCAGGCCCACCTTCAGGCGCAGGCCGGTTCCTGTCAAACTCGTGTTTTCTGTTCCGTCGGGCATGATCTTATTGACCTCGGTGGGCGGCAGCTCGCATCCGTGCGGGATGATGTCACCGCAAATCTTTCTAGTTCCTAGTCCGGATTGAATTCCGATCGTTAAAAGATTCCAATCGCCAGAAAATGCAGCCGTCAGTTCGGCCGTGCAGGGCGCGGGTTGGTCTAACTCCGCTCACTGCGCTGGCTCCGCTAACTTCGCTTGTTTCCAGTGTAGCAGCGACGCGGAAGGGCTGCAGCCCAGGATGAAAATGGATTGAAACCGGTCAACGCGCCAGCGCAATTCTTAGACCAATCCAATCCTTTTCACGCCCCTCTGGACCTCATTCTGCTCCTGCACTGTCCGGAATGGCGACAACACATCCAATGCCGGCAGCTGCAAGCGCGCCGCCTCCCGGAGCACCTGTGGCTGAGCGCACCGCCGGAGCGGCCGTTCAGGCTTTGGTTCCTGCGCCGCAGCCGCAGCAGAAGCCGGAAGTGACCGCTTTTGCTGCGCCGATTCCTCAATTGCCCGTGGAACTGGCCGTCAGCGTTCCGGTACGCGATTTTCGTGTGCGTGATTTGCTGGCTCTGGCTCCGGGCCATGTGATTGAGACGCAATGGAGCCACGGCGAGGATCTCCCCATCGCCGCGGGCAGCGTACAGCTGGCGTGGAGCGAGTTCGAAGTGGTGGAGACGCAGTTGGCAGTACGCATCACGCGGCTGGAGTAAGCCGGGATGAGGAGAAGCAGCAGGATGGCGAGTAGAACAAGCTCGGGTACCAGCAACGGTGATGGGAGCGGCGGATTAGGGGCCTGGTTGCTCGATAGACTGCGCGGCAGGCGGCGTCCGGCGCCGCGTCTTGCCCTGCTCGAGCGCATCAGCCTTGCGCCGCGGCAGTCGTTGGCGCTCATCGAAGCCGAGGGCCGCAGAATTCTGGTTGCTACCTCGGCCGAGGGCGGACCAGCCTTTTATGCGCTGGATGGGAAGCCGGGCGCGCGAGCGCACGCTGAGGCCAACCGCGCCTCTCACAGCCGGCCGAGAGCGTCATGGTAGGCGCGTGGTTTTTGCACCTCGCAGCTGCGGCTCCGGCAGCCGCGCCCCTGCTGCCCGATTTGAACGCCAAGCTACGGCCAGGGGACTCGACCCCATGGACCATCCTCTTCGCGCTCACGCTGATCACCCTGTTGCCCGCGATTCTAATGGCGATGACGCCGCTGGTGCGGCTGCTGGTGGTCTTTCACTTCCTGCGCCAGGCGCTGGGCACGCAGACCGCGCCCTCGAATCCCACCCTCATGGGCCTGGCGCTCATGATGGCCTGGTTCATCATGACGCCGGTCCTCAATCAGGTTGACCAGCAGGCCGTCGAGCCCTATCGCAACGGGCAGATTACCGGCCTCGAGGCCATCGACCGCGGCTCCCAGCCAGTGAAGCACTTCATGTTGAAGTACGCGCGCGAGAAGGACCTGGCGCTGTTCACCGCCGCCGGCCAGATCCCCGGCCCAATACGCCCGACGACCTGCCCATGCGCGTTGTGGTTCCGGCCTACATCCTCTCCGAACTCAAAGCCGGGTTTGCCATCGGCGCGGTGCTGTTTCTGCCTTTTCTGCTGATCGACATTGTGACGGCCGCAATCACCACCTCGATCGGCATGTTCCAGTTGCCGCCGGTGGTGGTCTCGACGCCGCTCAAGATTCTGCTTTTTGTGATGGTGGACGGTTGGAATCTGCTGGCCAGTTCATTGTTGCGCAGTTTTTGAAGGGAGGCCGATGACACCCGATCTGGTAGCCGAGCTGATGCGTCAGTTGATGCGCGAGGCCATGATTATCGCCGCGCCGCTGTTGATTGCAGCGGCGGCGCTGAGCTTTGTGCTCAGCCTGATTCAGACCCTGACCAGCTTGCAGGAGCAATCGCTGACCAGCGTGCCCCGGTTGGCCATGATCGCGCTCATCCTGCTGGCCGCGATGCCGTGGTTTCTGGAGCGGCTGGCCGAGTATACGCGATCGCTGCTGGGAGATTTTCACCGCTACCTGGGATGAAGAAGCAGCCTCTAGCCACTAGCTTCTAGCTGCTAGCTCGGGAGTGCGGATCGAAGCTTCGCCGGCGGAGCCGGAGAGCTGGGGCGACAGAGCAAACTGCGGGCGGCGCGATCGCGAAAGAACGGATTTTGAAAAGAGAACCTCCGGCCGCACAGAAGAAGCTAGCGGCTAGGAGCTGGAAGCTAGGAGCTTCATTGACCGATTGGCCAACATTTCTGAGCGCGATGACGCTGGCCCTGATGCGAGTGAGCGGGATGGTGGCCTTTGCTCCGTTCTTCTCGTCAACGGCCTTGCCCATGCGCGTCAAGGCAGTCTTCACAGGCGCGGTGGCCTTCCTTCTGGCTCCATTGGTTGCCACTCTGCCGCATGCCCAGGCGTCGATCAGCTTTTCGTCGATCACAGGAGAACTCGCCGTCGGCCTGGTTTATGGACTCTCGCTGGCGCTGCTGAACGAAATGCTGCTCTTCGCCGGGCAGATCGCCGGCCTGCAGTTCAGCTTCTCGCTGGTCAACCTCATGGACCCGGCCTCGGCCATTCAGACCCCGCTTCTGGGAGAGCTTTTTCAACTGATGGGCACGCTGGTCCTGATCGCAGCGGGCCTGGACCGGATTCTGCTGGCTTCGATGGTGCGCAGCTTTCACGCCGTGCCGTTGGGAAGCTTTGCGCTTGCTCCCCCGGCGGCACTCACCATCGTGCGCGCGGCGGGAGGCATTTTTCTGGCTGCTCTCGAGCTGGCCGCGCCGGTACTGGCTGCGACCATGCTGGTCGAGATCTCCATCTCCCTTCTGGGCAAGCTCAGCCCGCAACTGCCGGTGATGATGCTGACCGTGCCCATCAAGACCATCACGGGATTCGTGATTCTCTCGGGTTCTCTGGCGCTTTGGCCGCGCTTTATCGAAGCTCGTTTCGCTCAGTTGCTCGACATGGCCGAGCGCCTGATCTCGGTTTCGCTCGTGGCGCCTGGTTCGGTGCCTGGGCTGGGAGGCTGAACCGTGCCCGGCGAGCGCACAGAACAGGCCACTCAGCACCGGCGCGAAAAGGCACGCCGCGAGGGCGACATCCTGCACAGCCGCGAGCTGACGGCGGCCGCCGGCACCCTGGCCGGGGCCATGGCGTTGGGCGTTCTGGGGGGCAGGGCCATCGAGGTCTGGCGCAGTGCCTTCGCCGGGTTTCTGGTCCTCGGCACACCGGCCCATTGGGAGCCCGCCACCCTCGAGCCCACTCTCGTCGCTCTACGCCGCCTCATGATCCAGGTGCTGACGCCCCCGGCCGTCGTGATGGCCCTTGTTGCCATGGCCGCCCTCTTCGCAGGCATCGCCCAAACCGGCGGCATAAGCGTGCATCCGAGCGCCATCGCGTGGAAGCCGGAGCGCATCAACCCCGTGGCGAATATCAAGAACCTCTTCTCGCTGCGCGCCGCGGCCCGGCTCGGCAAATCGCTCATCCCGGCCGCCTTTCTCGCCGTCTTTGCCGTGCAGCGCATCGCGCACCAGCTCTCGATCCCGCCGTTTTCGACCGAAAGGCTGGAGCTGCTGGGCAAAGACGTTTACGGTATGTTGCTGGCGGCGGCCTGGCTGCTCTTCGCCTGGTCGGCCATCGACTACCTGGTTGAGTGGCAGAGCCGCGAGTCGCGCCTCAAGATGAGCCGGCAGGATCTGCGCGACGAGTACAAGGAGACCGAGGGCAGCCCGCAGATTCGCGGCCGCATCCGTAATCTGCAGCGCCAGATGCGCCGCCGCCGCGTGAAGGCGGATGTCTCGAAGGCGGCCGTGGTCCTCACCAATCCTACGCATTACGCCGTGGCCCTGGGCTTTGACTTCGCGACCATGGAGGCGCCCAAGGTTCTGGCCAAGGGCCGGAATCTCTTGGCCGAGGAGATCAAGGCCGAGGCGCGCTGGGCGGGCGTGCCCATCGTCGAGAATCCGCCGCTCGCCCGCTCGCTCTATCGCACCGTCGAAGTGGGCCAGGCCATTCCCGTCGAGCTCTACGCCGCCGTGGCCGCGATTCTCGCCTATCTCTACCGCAAGCGGGTGGAGGCGGAGATCCGCGAGCGCCAGGCGCGCGAGGCGCGAACGAGGCCCGCAGCCTTTGGAGGAGCGTCGCGATGAAGCGGTTCGCACTTTTGAGTTTTGGAGAGGTGGTTCGATGAGCACGGCAACCTTGCCCGCGGCAACTCTTTCGGCGCCAGTTTCGATCTGGCACCGGTTGCGCGACTATCTGCTGCCGATGGCCGCGATCAGCGTGGTCTTTGTCATGATCGTGCCGCTGCCGGCCTGGGGTCTGGACCTGCTTCTGGCGCTATCGATGGCAGCATCGGTCATCGTATTCCTCTCCGCCGTGCAGATTCGCCGTGCCGTCGAGCTCTCGGTCTTTCCCACGCTGCTGTTGCTCCTCACCCTCTTCCGCCTCTCGCTCAACATCGCCTCCAGCCGGAGAATTCTGCTCCACGGCCAGGAGGGAACGGCCGCCGCCGGCAGGGTGATCGAAGCCTTTGGCCAGTTTGTCGTGGGCGGCAACTACGTGGTCGGCTTCGTGCTCTTCCTGGCTTTGGTCGCCATCCAGTTCCTGGTCGTCTCCCACGGCGCCGTACGCACCGCCGAGGTCACGGCCCGCTTCACTCTCGATGCCCTGCCCGGCAAACAGATGGCCATCGACGCCGACATGAACGCAGGGCTGATCGACGAGGCCGAGGCGCGGCGGCGTCGCCAGGCCATCGCCCGCGAAGCCGAGTTTTACGGCGCCATGGACGGTGCGGCGCGCTTCAACCAGCGCGACTCCCTGGCCACCATCCTGATTACGGCCATCAACATCGTCGCCGGCCTGCTTATCGGTACCCTGCAGCAGGGTATCGACCTGAGCGAGGCCGCGCGCACCTATACCGTGCTCACAGTGGGCGACGGGCTGGTCACCATTATCCCTTCGCTGCTGGTCTCGATTGCCGGCGGCATCACGCTCACGCGCGCCAACTCGGCCGGCATGCTGGGGGGCGAGATTCGCCAGCAGCTGCTGGGCCGGCCGGGGACGCTCTACATGGCCAGCGCGGTCTCGGCCTGCATGTGCCTGATTCCCGGGCTGCCCAAGTTTGCCTTTCTGGCCGTGGCCACGGGTCTGTTTGTGGCTGGCAGGCGGATTGCGGCCGAGCCCCCGGTTCTGCCTGCGGAGCTTGCGCCTACAGAGAAGAAGAAGACAGAAGGCGCACAAAGCGCGGAGCTTACCTCGTTGCTTCGCCTCGAAGATCTGACCCTCGAGATTGGCTTCCAACTGATTCCGCTGGTTGACGAGAAGCAGGGCGGGCAACTGTTGAGCCGGGTGCGCACGCTGCGCCGCCACCTATCGTCCGAGATGGGCTTTCTGGTTCCTCCCGTACATATCTCGGATAACCTGCGCCTCAAGCCCAGGGAATATGTGATCTCGCTGCGCGGCATTGAGATCGGCCACTGGCAGACCGAGGGCCCGCATCTGCTGGCGGTCTCTGGTGAGCCAGGCCGCCGCCCACTCTCCGGCAAAGAGACCCGGGAACCCGCCTTCGGGGTGCCGGCCGTCTGGATCGCGCCCGGCCTCGAGGAACAGGCCATCGCCGCCGGCTACTCCGTGGTTGACGCCGTGACGGTGATCACCACGCACTTGGGCGAACTCGTCCGCCAGCATGCCGGCGAGCTGCTGGGCCGCGCCGAGATCAAGCGCCTGCTCGACTCGCTGAACGATTCCCACCCCAAGCTCCTCGAGGAACTGGTGCCCAAACTGCTCTCGCTGGGCGAGGTGGCCCGGGTTCTCGAGCAGTTGCTCCGCGAACGCGTCTCGATCCGCGATCTGGGTACGATTTTGGAGGCACTGCTGGAAACTGCGCCTGTAAACAAGAACCTGGTGGCCCTGGTCGAGGCCTCGCGGCAGGCCATGGGCAGGCGACTGGTGCGGCCGTTGCTCGACGGGGACGGCCTGCTGCCCGTGCTCTTGCTCGACCCCGGGCTCGAGGAGGAGATTCTCACCGCAGTCGCGCCCGAAAGCGGGCAGCGCCTGCTCTCTGCGGCGGCCACGCCGTCCATCCCCGTCGTCCGCCGCCTCTCCGATTCTGTGAGATCCCTTATCGGCGCCGCATCCTCCGCGGCACCGCCCGTGCTCCTTTGCCCGAGTCCGGCCCGCTATCACGTCAAGCGGTGGCTGGAACCGGTTTTGCCTCGTCTCGCTGTCGTTGCCGCGGGCGAGATTCCAGCCGAGATCCGGCTGCGCCCGGTGGGCACCGTCCGTTGAAGGCAGTTCTAGAAGGGGCCAGGCAAGGGTTCGGAGCAGTGAACATCGGGGCAGTGAACAGAAGAACCGGGTTCGCCAGAAAAGGGGAATAGCCAATGGGAGTCGATGGGAGCGCGGTTGTGAGAGACTCCAAGACCGCGAGTCGCCGAGCGGCAGCAGCCAACTACCCTCCCGCAGCAGGGGGAGCTACGGTTCTGACCGGCGAGCAGGAGCGCGTCCTGCTTGAGCACCTGCCGATCGTGCGTTTTCTGGCGCGCCGTATCCATGAACGCCTGCCGCAGCACGTCAACATCGAAGACCTGGTTTCGGCGGGCGTGGTCGGATTGATGGACGCCTTTGCCAAATTCGATCCCGAAAAAAAGGTGCAGTTTCGCAGTTATGCGCAGTTCCGCATCCGGGGCGCGATCCTCGACAGCCTGCGCACCCTGGACTGGAGCCCGCGCGAACTGCGCCGCAAAGGCCGCGCCGTCGAAGAGGCTATTCGCATCTTGACCGCGCGCCTGGGCCGCGCGCCGGGTGAGGCCGAAATCGCCGCCGAGATGGGCATTGGCCTCGATGACTACCAGCAGTTGCTCGGCGATCTGAAGGGCCTCGAGATCGGCACTTTGCACCTCGAACGCAGCGAGAACTCCGGCGAGGAAGAGCTGGCCTACGTGCCCAGCCGTCCTGACGAGGATCCGCTCTTCCGCTGCCTGAGAGGCGAGCTCGAGGAGCGTCTGGGCGATGCCATCGCCAATCTCCCCGATCGCGAACGGCTGGTGATGACGCTCTATTACTACGAAGAGATGACCATGCGCGAGATTGGCCTGGCGCTGGGCGTGGTCGAGTCGCGGGTCTCGCAGGTGCATGCCTCGGCCGTAGTCCATCTGCGCGCGGCTCTGCGGGATCTGGCGGCCCGCGGCGCGGGCGAACGGCTTGCACCCCGCAAAACCCCACGCAAGACCTGAGCTCCCGCAGGCCCGCAATCGAATTCCGGTCCGTCCGCGAAGAAGATTGGAAAGCGGCAGGGAATGATAGAGAAAGCTCAACGTGAAACCACCAGTATCGAGATGCAATAAAGGAGCTCAAGGGTGACCGAGAAAACACTCAAGCAGGATGAGATCGATGCGCTTTTCGAAGCTGCGCGCAGCACCTCGCCCGAAGCCTCCCGGCCCGAGGTGCGGGCCCGCGTTGTGCCTTATAACTTCTCTTCGGCCGGGCAGATCTCGACCGACCAGTTGCGCGCCATCAGCATGCTGAACGACCTGTTCGCGCGCAATCTGACCCATAACCTGGCCGCGTGGCTGCGCACCCGTTTTCAGGTCAACCTGGTTTCAGCCGAACAGATTCAATTCAATGAGTTTCTGCTTAGAATTCCCGAGATCAGTTATGTGGCCTCGGTCAGGCTTGAACCCCTGGGCGCGCTCTCCGTGCTGCAGCTCGATCTCGGATTGGCGCCGCCGATTATCGACCTATTATTGGGCGGGGACGGCAAGGACGGTCCCTTGCGCGAGCTGACCGATATCGAGGAATCGATTTTGGGAAGCGTGGTCGAGATCGTCTGCCGCGAACTGACGATTGCCTGGCAGCAGGTAGGGCTGAGCTTCAACTTTGAGCGCCGCCAGATGCAGACCCAGGTGGCGCGCATCATCTCCGTGACCGAGAAGGCGCTCTGCCTGAGCTTCGAAATTCGCATGCCGCACAGCTCGGGCTTGTTGAATCTGGCCTTTCCCGCGGTGGTTGCCAACACCATCCTGCGCCGCCTGACCTCGGACTGGGGCCGGCGCTGCCGCCACACCGACGAGTCGCGCACGCGCATCGAAGCCGTGGCGCGGCGCATCCGCTTTGGCTGCAGCCTGCAGCTGCCCACGGTCCGCCTTGCGGCCAGCGCGCTCGAGGATATCCACCCCGGAGACGTCCTGCGCCTCGACGTGGGCTCGAGCGCCCTCTCCGAATTGCGCGTCGCTGGATTGCCCCTGATGCGGGCGCGGGCCATGCGACACGGCGAGCATCGCGCGGCGCGGATGGATGGCCTGATCGCCGGAGGTGACCAATGAAGTCCTACTTCGATTGCTGGGCCGAAGTCGCCGCATTCTTCCGCGAGACGTAGACGACCGAGCTCCCCAGGGCCGCGATAGAGGTAATGAATTTAAAGGCCGCAGCGTGGAGTAGGTCGCCGAGCGCAAGCTTCGCCGTTGCAACATCCTGCCCCAGGCTCTGGCTGGCGATCCAAAGTGACGCGACGAGTTCCCAAGAAGGTGAGTAGGAGCCCGACGCCGACCAGCTGATTGGGAACTGATTCAAAATCTCTGTAGAATTGATCCCCCCCTTATAGTAGAGGGCTTCATTGAAATACTCCGAGGGTCGGCGGGTATTGCGGACGAGCCCATCTCCCGTCGGAAGGATCAGGGTCGATTCGAATTCAACCCAGGTAGGTCCTAGCAGCGCGTCTGCAGAGAATTGCTCGGTCAGGAGCTCGTAGTCCCTCGTGAACTCGCGAGCGCTCGCGCGCTCATCAAGTGTTTTGGACGCCTTGCTAACGGCCGATTTCAGCGGCTCGATGCGGGCTGTGAATTTCCGGAAATTGTTCCAGGCCCACCA
>CAVXOO010000234.1:0-33486 GCA_963762945.1 uncultured Acidobacteriaceae bacterium
TTGTTGTGTCGCAAGTGTGGGATCGCGATCCCGAGGAGGTTCGCACTTACCGATTGAGGAAGTTCACCAGCTCCGCGCGAGGAACCTTTGTTTGTATGCCTGAGGCGAATTCCTTCACTGTCAGGATACCGGATTGGAGTTCGTCCTCGCCCAGGATCACGATGCGGCGGGCTACCTTGTCGGCGGCTTCGAAGGACTTTTTGAGGCGGAAACTGCCATCGCCTAACTCGATGCCGAGCCCGGCGCGGCGTAGCTCGCGGGCCAGAACCAGGGCGGCGGCGTTGAGATTCTCGCCCAGCGGGGCGATATATGCTTCCACCACCTGCGGCACCTGCGGTGCGGCGGACTTTTGGTTTAGTTCTGTGGCCTGGAGAGTCAGCACTAATCGGTCCAGGCCGATGGCAAAGCCGATACCGGGGGCTTTCGGCCCGCCGATGGCTTCGCTCAGGCCGTCATAGCGGCCGCCTCCGAGCAGGGCGTTCTGCGCGCCCAAACCTCCATGCGTGAATTCGAAGGTCGTGCGCGTGTAGTAGTCGAGCCCGCGCACGAGACGCGGGTTCAGCTCGTAGGCGACGCCGGCGGCATCGAGGGCCGCAGTGACTTGAGCGAAGTGATCCTTCGATTCCTGATCGAGTGACTCGGTGATTTTCGGAAGAGACTCGATGATGGGCTGATCTTCGGGAACTTTGCAGTCCAGCACGCGCAGAGGATTCGTGACTGCGCGGCGTTGGCAGTCTGCGCACATTTTCGGCGCCACCTAACGAGAGCGGCGCGCAGAACATCGTTATATCTCGCGCGGTCCGCGGATGAGCCGACGGAATTCAGCTCCAGCGTCCAGCCCTCGATGTGCAACTCATCGAGCAGCGTGGCCAGCATCTCCAAAACTTCCGCGTCGCGCAGGGGGCTCTCGCTGCCTGCCGAAGGAGGGCCGATCACCTCTGCGCCGATCTGCCAGAACTGGCGGTAGCGGCCCTTTTGCGGCCGTTCGCGGCGGAATTGCGGGCCGATGTAGTAAAGCTTCTGCAACTGGCCGCTCTCGCCCAGCTTGTGTTCGATGTAAGCGCGGACCACGCCGGCGGTGTTCTCGGGACGGAGGGTCAGCGATTGCGATTTTTCGCTCTGCGCGCGGGCGCGGTCCTCCCACGTGTACATCTCCTTCGAAACGATATCGGTCTCTTCGCCGACGCTGCGGGAAAAGAGGCCCGTGTCCTCGAAGATGGGGGTGCGAATCTCGCCGAAGTGGTAGCGGGCGAAGACCTTTCGCGCGGTTGCTTCAATGCGGTTCCACAGCTCCGTCTCCGGAGGCAGCAGGTCCCGCGTCCCGCGCACAGCTTTCAGTGTGGCCATAACTTATCTAGTCTAAATGGACGACGAGATGAATCAGCTCGCCTTCTCCTCCCGCTCCAGCGCCTCATGAATCAGCATCTTGAGATAGGTTTGGTAGCGCAGGCCGCGGCGTTCTGCCAGCGTTCTCGCGCGAGAAATGTCCTCGGGCGCAAGGCGTATCGTTGTCGGAGGCGTGGCCCCGCGCTGCTTGAGAGTCTCCTGGCGAATCTGGCCATCCCGTGCGGCCTTCAAAAACGCCGTCGCCAGGTCCTCGCGGTTCTCGAACATCCAATTGGCCTCATCAGCCTCGTTTTCAAACTTCGGAATCTTCAGTGTCTCCATAGAGCCGCCTCATCTCAGCCAGATAGTACAATTTGAGTTGTTTGGGCGCTTCCCACGCCGAAATGGTCCTTACCTTTCCACGCCGCCAGGTCGTCACCAGTTGCAGAATCCGTCCGTTGACCGTGGCTCCGATTTGCAGGAGCCGCTCTTCCTCTTGCCCCTCATCCGGCCTCTGCAGTTCCATGTCGAGGGGCACGCCAAGAATCACCTGCTCGGCTTCCTCCTGTGTCACTCCATGTTCCGCGATGTGACGCAAATTGGCCTCATCCCAATCAAAACGCAATGAATGACCTTGCATAATTTATCTCCAAATATAAAAAAGCCGACTATTAACATATTGAGAGTCCGGCCTGGGCAGGCCCAGCCTCCGAGGAGTGAAGCAATTCTCGCTTCTGTATTTACAGTGTATTCTTTTTAGAAGAAAGAGTCAAGCTCCCTCACGCATCAAATCGCCTTCAACGCAGCGTCCGGATCACCTGGCGCAGCGCGCCGTCAATCCGCGTTTGCCAGCCTGGGCCTGCGGATTTGAAGTGGTCGATCACTTCCGGAGAGAGTCGCAGAGACACCAGCTTCTTGGTTGGGACCTTTTGCGGGCCGCGCTTGCCTCGGCGCACAACCTTACCGTGACGAATCAGATCGGCCTGCGCGAAGAAAGCCCGCGTGGCTTCCGGATCGTTCGGATCGTAGGGACCATCCTCCGGCGCATACGGGATCCGCTCGCCGTCCTTCAAGGCCAGCACACGGTCCCAATCGGTTTTACTCTGTGTCTTCTTCATATTGTTTGCGCGCAATATTTCATTCGATTCCGCTTGATTATGGCAGATCTCCTATTGGTGTAGAGTTGTTGGGTTCGTTTCGCCGCGGCCCTCCGGGGCGCGAAGGTCTTTGAGGGTACGGGTCCCAGGGTTTCCCCTTCGGCTCCGCTCAGGGTTTACCCTGGGCTATTGTCGATTGCCCCTCCGGGGCAAAGGCTTGGGACCGGCAAGATTGTCAGCCCAGGTCGTATCGACATTTAGGTGCAAGCCCTTTGTGCGACCTTTGTGTGCAATGCGGGCGGTTCAAAAGCAACCGCAGATCCTTCGGCTCCGCTTACCCCATGATTGCGTGGCAATCATGGGGCCCCGAACGCGCTCCGCTCAGGATGACAACTAAGCTTCTTTCCCTTAACTGGCCGCTACATGTCGATACAGCCTAATAGAACAAATATTTGCGCCAGCGGTCATCGCTGCGGCCTAGCATGCGCATGATTTGGCGGCTGGTATGGAGCGAGAATGGCTTGGGCTCGCGCAAGAGGATCATGTCGTCGATTTCGCCGAGGAGGCGGTTGCCTTTTTTGCGGTTGCACTCGTGGCAGCAGGCGACGAGATTTTCCCAGGTGGAGTTTCCGCCGCGGGAGCGCGGCACCACGTGGTCGAGAGTGAGTTCGCTGGGCGGCAGGGCTTCACCGCAGTACTGGCAGGTGTTGCGGTCGCGCAGCAGGATGTTTTTGCGCGAGAGGGCGCGGGTCTGGTGGGGAATGCGGCGGTATTCGAGGAGACGAATGACCGAGGGCATGGCTATAATGGCGCGCTGCGCGTGCAGCGAGAGGCCGTGCTCCTCCTCAGTGCGGGCGATGCCCTTGAGAACGAGCACGAGGGCGCGGCGCGCGCCGCAGATGTTGATGGGCTCATAGGAGGCATTGAGCACCAGCACCGGCATCTGCAGGATATGGGCGTGGACGTGAGCGTGTTGCAGGTTTTCGTGGCCGCCCGACAGCACCACGGCCTTGGCAATCGCTTTTTGCTTGCGCGCGTGAATCATGGCTTTCCCCAACGACATCTCTTCTCTCCCTGGTTAAAAAGCCGAACTGGATATTGCTGCGTGCGACTCCGCCAGCGGCGATGCGCCGGCCGGCAGAGCTTCTTCCTCCATCTCTTCGTAGAACGGACGAATTCCATCGGCGCGTTGCGCGCGCGCCAGCGTGGCCACCCAGACCGAGGCAGCGCCGGCCTCGACCAGGGCACGGGCCGCGGCGCGCGCCGTGGCTCCGGTGGTGAGAATGTCGTCGATGACGAGAACGTTCTGCGCAGCGACGCGCGCGGGATCGGAGACCGCGAATGCGCCGCGGAGGTTGATGCGGCGCTGGCGCGGAGTCAGCCCGGCCTGGGTTTCCGTGGCGCGCTGGCGCAGCAGGGTGCTCGAAGCCAGCGTGAGCCGCCACTGGGGATGGGTATTGCGCAGAAATTTGAGCGCCGCGCTGGCGAGCGAACGCGATTGGTTGAATCCGCGTTGCGCATACTTTGAGCGGTGCAGCGGCACAGGAATGACGAGCATTTCCTTAGGCGCTTCGCCGTCCAATTGCACAATGGCTTGGGCGAGCATGCGGCCGAGCCCGTCCGACACCCCGTGCAGGCGGTCGTACTTGAGAGCGTGAATGGCTTCGCGCATGCGGCCTTGATAAATACCGTAAGATACGGCGCGGACAAATTGCGGCGGCGCGAGACGGCAGGCGCGGCAGAGCTCTGCGCCGGAAGAGGATGAGAGCGAGCCGAGGGCATCACCGCAGCGAAGACAGACGGGGCCGGTCTGGAGGGGAAATTCCGTCCAGCAGAGATCGCAAATGGGCACGGAAGATAGACGCGGCAGGGGCGAGCCGCAAAGGGCGCAGGAGGCGGGGAGAAGGATGCAACCTAAACTATCCAAAGGACTTCGCAGCACGCGAGCTACGGCGCGCCAACGCGAAGTTTGGGATGGCGGAAGCTCGATCGCGGCCATGAGGGAGTCCTTGTGGAAGACGCACCTCGCTCGACGGACCAGGCCTGTTCAAGGCTGCCCGTTGCCGCAAGTATAGCGCAAAGGGAATTGAGAGTTCCAATGGGCGGGACTGCTTGAGACCGGCTGAAGGAGTGAAGACGAGCGCGGGCACAAACAACCGCCTGTCACCCCGCCCTAAGCGCTCAACCACCCCACAGACAGCGGTTCGTCTGAGGGGTGGAAGAAACAGCCACTGCGCAACATCCCTGCCTGTGAACGAGTGGCAAGCTCTAGCGACTGCGGCTCGTGTGCGCGCGCTCCTTCTCTTCTTCGCGATCAGCCTCGCGCTTACGCTCCAGTTCGCTTTCATGTTCCACACCGTTTTTGGAGGCGCGGTTAATGCTTTCACTCGCGTCGCGCGCGGCGTCTTTCACCTCGCCCCACGCCTTTTGCGCTTTGCCTTTGATCTGCTGCGCCGTCCCTTCCACCTGGGCATTCTTGTCGCCTGTCCACTCGCCCACTTGACGCTTCACACGTCCCGCCGCGTCGTTGACTGCACCTTTGACCCGATCCTTATCCATGATTCACCTCATAACCACCTAGGGTTGATTTACGAACCTTGTTGTGCCGCCCGCATCTTCTCCAGGCGGCGAATGTTTTTTCCTCGTCTGTGGTGTTAAACCGGCCTTCTTCCCGTGATCAATTGAATGAGCAGCACCACGAGTGCGAGCACCAGCAAAATGTGAATGAATCCCCCCAGCGTGTAGGAGGAAACAACCCCCAATAGCCACAACACGAGAAGGATGATAAAAATCGTCCAAAGCATCGTCACCTCCACGGAGTTTCGTTTCCGCACATCAGCACGCTTGGACGCCATGCGAGCGCTGCGGGTTGTTTGAGATGCAATGGGCCGAGAAGAAAGATGCGGGTCGCACAAAATCTCCTCCGCGGCGAAACTTATCCCCGCACGGGAGGCAGCCCGGCGTATGAGCGGGGCATCGAAGTCCACACGGCTTGTTACGGCATTTTCGGAAATACCGTGAACTCTTGAGGGCCGTGGATGTGGATTTTACTTCCACCCCAACGACGAATACCTGTCGTTGGGGACCCCGGGGAGGAAAAATCCACTCTGCAGCTGCGGTTTTGGTCTACACCATTTCCGAAAATGCTATCAGCGTGGGAGGTGGACGTGCTACTTATCATCCTGATTCTGTTGATTGTCGGATTCGGGTATGGCGGTTACCGCGTGGGGCCGGGATGGGGCTATTACGGAGGCGGAGGCATCGGCCTCATTCTCACGATCCTCCTCATTCTATTGTTGCTGCGAGTGATTTAAGGGATGCAGAAACTGGGCTGAATTCACGAAGAGGCAGTGCTCGACAGCCGCGGGGCTGCCGAGCGTTTTCAGGCCGCACAGAATCTCCCGGCCTGCGAGCTAGAGCCTAAAAGACGCCGGCCAGGTAGGCTTCAGCGGGACGCAGATTCTCCGATTTCGAGCCGCTCTCGGCCAGCACCACGGGTGAGAGGGTGATGACCGGGCAAGGGGTGTGCGCGAGGGTTTTGTAGACCACGCCGTGCCGGGTGATGGCGGCAAAAGCCGATGCGCCCTGGGCGCCGAGAACGATGAGGTCGGCCTGCTGCGCGTGGCTTTGATAGAGCAGTTCCTCAGTGGGATCGCCGGGCACAACGATGGTCTGGATCGGCACCTGGCCCTGCAATCGTTTGGGAACCAGAGCGAGCATTCCGGTTTCCACTTCGTCGAGCGAGCGGCCGGCCAGAAACTCGTTGCGATCCTGGGGGCGGATGACATGCTGCAGGATGAGGCGGGCGCCATGTTGAGCGGCCATCTCGGCGGCAAAAGCGGCCACCACGGTGCTGGCTTCGTGCATGCTGACGGCGCAAAGAATGGTGCGCGTGGAAAACTTGCGATAGCTGCCATCGACCACTTCAGGACCGACGATGTAAACCGGCACATTGGCGGTGCGCAACACTGCCTCGGCCACCGAGCCCACCAGCAGCTTGCCGATGGGGCCGGGAGAGTGGGTGCCCATCACAATGCGGTCGATGTGGTGGTCATGCGCAAAGGCGAGAATCTCGTCGGCGGGCAGTCCGGGCTGCACCACGAGCTCGCAGCGAATGCCGGCCTCGCGAGCCGCCTGCGCCAGAGGTTCGAGATGCTGCTTTTCATCGCGTGCTGCGGCGGCGTAATCGTAGTAGCGGACGCCGGAAGCCTCAGACGCGGCCACGACCAGAGTGTCATACACGTTAAAGAGGATGAGACCCGCGCCAAACTCCTTAGCTTGTGCGAGCGCGAAGGCAAAGGCCTTCTCGTTGGCTGGTATCTCGGAGGCGAAGAGGATGGTGGAGGGTTTGCTCCAACCTGGTTTCAGTAAGGCGGCCATAGGCACCTCCTTCCAGGTGTTCATATGATTGCAGTTTTGCTGACGTTTCGCGGTATCGCACCGCACATCGCGGGGTGACACGACTCACCCGCTCCGATCGCAACGCCTGAGGCCCAAGTAATTACTACCTACTTCGCCACTATAGATGTATCCATGGGCGAATTCGTCTATCAGTGAAATGATTGTGGTCCCGATTCCCACATTTGTCCAGTGCCCCGGCGGGCGGACCGAATTGGGCGCATAAAGTGATCTGAATCACAGCCCGGCCCCCCGAAGAACTGCTCTTCTAGAGACGAATCGAGGTCGCCGGAGGCGGTTTTCCGGCCCCGAATCGGTTTCGGCGCGCTGAAGAATTGTGTTGAGGCCCCGGAAGACTTCGAGTTCGAGGCCGTCCCACCCCAGAGGCCGCAGTCCCCCAGGAGGCCACCATGACGATGCAGCCGATGCACAATATTCCCGCCCGCGGCGGGATCGATTACGACGAATCGCCGTTCCTTGCCATCTGGGAGGTTACGCAGTCCTGCGACCTGGCATGCAAGCATTGCCGCGCCGCCGCGCAGCCTATTCCACACCCCGACGAGTTGACTCACGAGGAAGGTAAGGCGCTGATCGACCAGATCGCCGAGATGCAGATTCCGATTTTTGTTTTCACGGGCGGCGATCCGCTGAAGCGCAAAGACGTGTTTGAGCTGATTCGCTATGCCGCCGGAAAGGGCGTGCAGGTGGCGGTGACGCCGAGCGCCACGCCGCTGCTGACCCGCGAGCAGATTTTCAAGATGAAGGAAGCCGGCGTGGTGAGGCTGGGGATTTCGCTCGACGGATCGTCGCCTGAGATTCACGACGCATTCCGCGGATTGCCGGGGGCGTGGGCGCGGACGATTCAGGCGATTGAGTGGGCAGGCGAGGCCGGGATTCCGATTCAGGTTCACACCACCATCAGCCGCCACAACGCCAACGATCTCGACAACCTGTGCAATCTCTTCGAGAAGCTCGCCATCGTGATGTGGAACGTTTTCTTTCTGGTTCCGGTGGGGCGCGGACAGTTGGACGATCTTTTGAGCGGCGAGGAGTTCGAGCAGGTGTTTGGGAAGATCTACGAACTCTCGCGCCGCGCAAATTTTCAAATTAAGACCACGGAAGCGATGCACTATCGCCGCTACTTGCTTGAGCACAACCTGGAAGAGCGGAAGATGGGGCACGGGCACGGCCATGCACATGGAGCGGCTTACGAAGCAGGCGCGCCCACGGCCGAAGCCAAGACGCGCAACATGAGCTGGGCCACGCGGCGCGTGAATGACGGCAAGGGATTCGTCTTCATCTCGCACGTTGGCAACGTGTATCCGAGCGGTTTTCTGCCCATTCATGCGGGCAACATTCGCGAGACGCCGCTCGGCGAGATCTACCGCAACGCGCCGATCTTCAAGGCGCTGCGCGACACCAAACGCCTGGAAGGCAAATGCGGAGCGTGCGAGTACAAGGAGATTTGCGGAGGGTCGCGGGCGCGGGCCTATGCGCTTACCGGCGATCCGCTGGCGCAGGAGCCGTGCTGCATCTACCAGCCGAAGAACTGGGATCCGGAGCGCGAGCAGACGGCGGAGGCCTTTAAGCAGCCGCTGCCGGCGGGCACGCTGGTAGAGCTGTAGGCGGAGTTGGAACAAAGGGCGCTGCGGCTTCGTACTGATAGCTGAACCATCGAAATCTGGAACCATGGGTGAGCAAGTGACTCATAGGAATTCTGCGTTCGGGCAAAACTCCCTGCCGCGCGAAATCAACGCCACACGCTTCATCGTCGCGACGCTTGGAGTCCTCTTCGCACTCGCCGGCATCGATCATGGCTTCTTCGAGACCCTGCAGGGGTATACGCCGACACCCGGTCTCATCGTTCAAGCCATCGGCGTGCACAATCGGATGTGGGTCTACGGCACAGAAGATGCCTTTACTCTGATCCCGAATTTTCTCTTGTCAGGAATCGCCGCGATTGCGCTCAGCCTCCTGATTGCCGTCTGGTCGGTGGGTTTTGTCCAGAAAAAACACGGCAGCACGATCTTCCTTCTGCTTTTCATCCTGCTTTTTCTGTCGGGCGGAGGTTTGGCGCAGATCGTTTACTTTACCTTGGCCTGGGCGGTCTCGACGCGCATCAACAAACCGCTGACCTGGCTGGGGAGATTCCTTCCGGAGCAAGCTCGCCGGGCGCTCGGCATGCCGTGGTTATGGCTCCTGAGCGGGTTCATACTGCCGAGCCTCGTGGCTCTTGAGATTGCGATCTTCGGGTACATGCCCGGCGTGCACGACCCGCTGCAGGTGCTCCACATCTGCTGGTCACTGCTCGCCGTTGGCTTTGTGTTCTTGCTCCTGGCCATCGCCTCGGGGTTCATGCACGATGCGGATCGCGGACTCGAGCGAATGCGCTGAGGTGCGATCCGCTGGCGCAGGAACCTGCTGCATCAGTGTCCGCCGGCGGCCGCGTCGGCTTTGCCTTTGAAGCGCGAATAGACGAAGACCACGTAGGCAACGGCCAGCGTCATGCCGAAGAGCCACCACGCGAGGCCGACGGCCAATGTGTGCGGGCCGGAGATGGCGCGGGCGAGCGTGATGTCGTTGGCCGCGCCGGTGGTTGCGGGCAAAAGTACCGGATACAGGCCCCAGCAGGCACCGGCCAGCATGAAGAAGAGATAGAGACACGAGGCTAGAAAGGCCTTGAGCGGGTGACCCTTGTGGTTCCAGAGCCAAACGGCGGCGAGCGAGGCGGCCACGCCCGCGGGCACGACGAAGGTGAAGGGGTAATTGAAGTAGTTGTCGAGGCTCGCGGGGCGCACGGCGATGGTGGCGAAGAGGCTGACGACGGTGATGGCCACAAGAATCAGCCACAGAGGCGTGACCACATTGCGCGCGCGCTGCTCGAGATCTCCCGAGGTCTTGAGCACGAGCCACAGGGCTCCGTGCAGCGTAAGAGCGACCAGCGCCACGAGTCCGCCGATGACCGTATACCAATCGAGAATGCCGGGCGCGACGCCGGGCTGCCAGTTGGTCCAGAGGGGCAGGAAGAAATAGCCATCGGCGTTGAGGGGCACGCCGCGCAGCACGTTGGCCAGAGCCGCGCCGTAAAAGATGGTGAGCAGGGTGCTCGCGAAACCGAAGACGCCGTCGAGCAGCGCGCGCCAGACGCCCACGTCGATGTGGTTGCGCAGTTCCACACTCACGCCGCGGAGAATGAGCAGCCAAAGTACGATCATCAGCGGCAGATAGAAGCCGCTGAAAGCCGAGGCGTAGAGCAGGGGAAAGGCGAAGTAGAGCGTGCCGCCGCCGGCGAGCAGCCAGACTTCGTTGCCGTCCCAGACGGGACCGATCGAGGCGAGCGTGGCGCGGCGTTCGGCTTCGGTGCGCGCCAGAAACAGGTGCAGCACGCCCACGCCCAGGTCGAATCCGTCGAGCACGACGTAGCCGACAATCATGACCGCAACCAGCCAGAACCATATGAAACCCATCATGAAATTCCTCTCTTCAATCGAGCAAGAAACGTAAGGCCACGCCTTTTGGCCACTCCGTACGGCATCAAGTGGAGCACGAAGTGTCAGGGCACGACTTTAGTCGTGCCGTAAAGTTTCAGCTTGAAGTTGGGCTTCAGCCCCTGCAAGTTTCCTCTGCTTCAAGTGTGCAGTGCCGAATAGATACTCCTCGGGGGTGCTCACCAATCCCGCCTTCACTGGGTTGTTGTCGATGTACGCGCGATGCTGCTGAAGACTAGATTCATCGACAACACGAAAATCGGAGAAACCGCGCTGCCAGATCTCGCCTTGAAACCCAAGCTCCTTTTTCGCGCGAAAGGAAAAGCTTCCCTTGATCAACTGCATTGCCTTTTCAATAGTCATGCTGCCGGGAATTGTCATCAGGATGTGAATGTGATTTGGCATGATGACAAAATCATGGACAGTGAATCTGCCGGCCTTGACGCAGGATCGAAGGACGTCGAAAAGGAGTTCCGCCATGCGCGCGGTTTGAAAGAGCGACCTGCCGCCCGCGGTCGATGTCATTACAAAAAAGATTCTCGATTGGCCGGTGGCATTCTTAGGATCCGACGGTCTTGAAGGTCTGGCCATGACAGGGGCTAAAGCCCGTCTCCTTTTTTCGGTTCATCGGCACGACTAAAGTCGTGCCCTGACACTTCGTGCTCAAGTCAGCTCCGTAGTTCTTTGTCATTTGTTTTCGCCTCAGGCCCGGTGCTGATCTCGCGATAGACGAGCACGGTGAAGAGCAGGCCGAGCAGCATGTAGAGTCCCATGAAGCCAAGCAGCGTAAACAGGCCGTTGCTGGCGGAGACCGTATTCGAGAAGCCATCGCTGGTGCGCATCAATCCGTAAATGAGCCAGGGTTGGCGGCCGAGTTCGGCGGTCATCCAGCCGGCGGTGTTGGCGATGTAGGGCAGGGGGAAACTCAGGAGCAGCGCCCACAGCACCCAACGCGAAGTGTGCAACCGCCCGCGCCAGAGCAGGAATGCGGCGACAATCATCAGCAGAACAAACCATGTTCCGAGGCCGGCCATGATGTGGTAGGAGTAGAAGAGCAGCGGCAGCGCGGTGGGCCACTGGTCGCGCGGGAACCGATCGAGCCCCTGCACTTCGGCCCTGGTGGTGCCGTAGATGAGGAAGCTCAGCACGTTGTTCACCACGATGGGATTGTCGATCTGGCCCGTCTCCTCATTGGGCTGGCCCATGAGCACCAGCGGCGCGCCCACTTCGCTCTTGAAAAGCCCTTCCATGGCGGCGATGGCCGCGGGCTGGTTGCGCGCTACGTACTTGCCAGCGAGGTCCCCAGTGGGAAAGATGATGAGGATCGATGAAATGACGCCGGCGATGACGCCCACCTTGAGAAAGATGCGGCCGTAGTTGTCGTCGCGTTCTTCCAGCAGATAAAACGCTCCCACGGCGCTGACGACGAATGCCGCCGTGATGACCGCGCCCGTCATGTTGTGCATGTATTGCAGGATCGCCCAGGGATTCAGCAGCAGTTGCCAGAAGCTGACGACTTCGAAGTGGCCGTCGGGCAGGCGCGTGTAGGCCACAGGATGCTGCATCCACGCGTCGGTGACGATGATGAAGAAGCCGGAGATCCACGAGCCCAGCCACACCATGAATGCGGAGAACCAGTGCATGCGGCGCGAGATGCGCTTTTCGCCGTAAAGAAAGAGGCCGAGAAACGCGGACTCGAGAAAGAAGCTGAAGACGCCTTCCATGGCCAGCGGCTGGCCGATGACTCCGCCCGAAAGCCGCGAGAAGCGTGCCCAGTTGGTGCCGAACTGGAATTCCATGGGAATGCCGGTGACCACGCCCATGACAAAATTGATGGCGAAGATGCGGCCCCAGAAACGCGCCGCGCGGTCCCAGGTTTCGCTGCCCGTGCGCAGCGCCACGGTCTTCATGACCACGATGAGCAGCGCCAGGCCCATGGTCAACTGCGGAAACAGGTAGTGAAAAGTGACGGTGAAGGCGAAATGCAAACGGTGAACGATCTCGGCGCTCATCGAAGGCCTCCTGGAGTGGGGCGCGAGCGGTGAACGGGCCCGTGGTGCGCCCGGAGGTTAAGGGAAACGATTCAAGGGCAGCGATCGAGCCGCGCTTTTCAGATGGGGCTGAGGACAGCCCCCTGTCGCTACCGGATTCTAGCTCTTCGAGCGGCATAAGTCACTGCATGACCGACCATGAGCGATTCGAATTGCGGCCGATTGACGTTTCCGGGGTTTCTGTAAAGATGGAGTGGGGTCGAGGAATGCGGATTGCAATTATTGGCGGCGGCATTGCGGGATTGGCGGCGGCCTATGAGTTGGAAAAGGCGCACGCGGCGGGCGCAGCATTGGAATACACGCTCTTTGAAGAGCGGCCGCGACTGGGCGGATCGCTGGCTTCGGAGATTGTCTCGGGCGCGGTGCTCGAGCGCGGACCGGATTCCTTTCTGACGGAAAAACCCGCGGCGGCCGAACTTTGCCGCGAGTTGGGCCTGGGCGGCGACCTGATTCCTTCGAACGACGCCGCGCGGAAGACATACATTGTCAAACGCAATCGCCTGGTGCCATTGCCCGATGGACTTATGTTCCTTGTGCCGACCAAGCTCTTGCCAACAGCGATGACGCGGCTGTTTAGCATTCCCACCAAGATGCGGATGGCGCTGGAGCTGTTGCTGCCGCCGCGCGCCAGCGAGGGCGATGAGTCCGTGGCCGCGCTGGTGGAGCGGCACTTTGGACGCGAGGCCGTGGACCGTCTCGCCGATCCGTTGCTGAGCGGCATCTACGGCGGCGACTCTACACAGTTGAGCGCGCAAACTGTGCTGCCGCGGCTGGTGGAGATGGAAGCGAAGTACGGATCGCTGACGCGCGGCATGCTGGCGGCGCATCGCAAGATGAAAGAGCTTGCAAAGACCTCCTCCAAAACCCAGAACCGCGGAGCGGCTGTTTTTACGGGGCTGCGCGGCGGGATGCAGCAGTTAGTGGACGCGATTACGTCGCGACTCGACGCGGCCAACGTGCGTACTGGAGCCCCGGTGAGTGGCATCGAGATGACGGCGCTGGGCTGGCGCGTGAAGATCGGCGGAGCAAGCGAAGATTTTGATGCTCTCATTATGGCCGCGCCGGCGTGGGTTGCCGGAGAACTGCTGACGCCGGTGGACGCTGCGCTCGCGAGCGAGCTCGAGTAGCATTCCGTACTCTTCGTCGATCACCGTGAATCTGGTCTACGACGAAGCGAAGCTCGGCGCGTTGCCGGAGGGATTCGGATTCTTGGTTCCTACCATCGAGGGCCGCGCGATGCTGGCCTGCACCTTTGCCCATCGCAAGTTCCTGGGACGCACACCTCAGGGCAAGGCGGTTTTCCGGGCCTTTTTGGGCGGCATGAAGCGCGGCGATCTGCTCGACGAGAGCGACGAAGCGTTGATCGCCGTGGTGCGGCGCGAGATGCGCGAGATTCTGGGCGCGAAAACAATTGGCGCGGAAGTTGAGCCGGAGTTTGCGCAGGTGACGCGCTGGCGGCGCGCCATGGCGCAGTACGCCGTGGGCCACAAGGAGCGCATGGCCCGCGTGAACGCGCGCATGGCTGCGTGGCCCGGACTGCGCCTGGCAGGCAACGCCTACGACGGTATCGGCGTGCCCGATTGCATCCGGCTGGGGCGCAAGGCGGCAAAAGAGCTTCTAGCTTCTAGCTCCTAGCTTCCGGCTTTCGGTTCCGGCTTTCGGTCTCGGGTTGTGTCTCCGACCTGACACCAATTCTCGGATTCCTGTCTTCATGAGCGGGCAAGGGCCAACGTATACTCGCGGTAGAGTATGACCACGCGCACGGAAACTTTTTTATCGACGATTCTGGCCTCGACGCGCGCTACGTTGGAAGCGGCCAAGACAAGCGTGTCGCTGGCCGAGCTGGAGCGCCGCGCGGCGCTCTATCATCCGCGCGGCTGGGCGACGGCGCTGCGCCGCCAGGCCGTAACTGGCCCCGCTGTGATTGCCGAGATCAAGAAGGCCTCTCCGTCGAAGGGACTGATCCGCGCCGACTTCGACCCTGCGTGGCTGGCCCGCCGCTACCGGGCCGGCGGCGCTGCTGCGCTTTCGGTGCTCACCGACGAGCCGTACTTCCAGGGCAGCCTTCGCAACCTGGAGCTGGCCTCGGCCGCGGTTCCGCTGCCCTGCCTGCGCAAGGACTTCATCGTTGACGAGTACCAGATTGTTGAGGCGCGCGCGCATCGCGCCGATGCAATTCTGCTGATTGCCGCCGCGCTGAGCGACGCCGAGATGCGCCATCTCGCCGAGGTTGCGGAGGGTTTTTCGCTGGACGTGCTGGTGGAAGTACACACCGGCGATGAGCTCGATCGCGTGCTGGATACAGGCATCGCCGCGATGGGCGAGACGGGCGCGCTCGCCATCGGCGTGAACAACCGCGACCTGAGGACGTTCGAGGTGAAGCAGGAAACTTCGCTCGCGCTGGTTAGCAAAATTCCGTCGAGCGTGGTGCGGGTGACGGAGAGCGGCATCGCGACGCGGGAAGATATTGCCCGTCTGCGCGCGGCGGGATTCGATGCGTTTCTGATTGGCGAGAGCCTGATGCGCCAGGCCGATCCGGGCGAGGCGTTGGCGGCGCTGATCAAGGACGTACCGCTACTGGGGTGATGATTGCAATGATTGCACAGATGGGATAAAATGTAATCAGTGCAATCATTGAAGGAGGTGGCGCGCCGTGGCAACCAACTTAATTGTCAGAAACGTTGACGCGAACATTGTCAAGTCATTGAAAGAACAGGCGACGCGGAATGGACGAAGCGCCGAGGCCGAGCATCGCGCCATCCTGGAAGCTGCGCTAAAGCGCCCTCGGAAACGATCGTTTTACGAGGTTCTGGCGTCAATGCCGAACGTGGGCGAAGACTCCGACTTCGCTCCCAATCGTGGGTGACCATGTATCTCGTCAACACAAACGCCATCAGCGAACTACGAAAAGGTGATAAGGCAGATCCCGGAGTGCGGGCTTTCCTCAAAGCCCAGGAGGACGACCTTTTTCTCCCGGTTCAGGCGGTCGGAGAGTTGAGCTTTGGGGTCGAAAGTTTGAAACGGAAACATGATTTGCCTCAGGCTGCGCTGCTGCAAGAATGGCTGGACTCGGTTCTGAATGCGTTCGAAGGGAGAATCCTCAGCTTCGATCAAGCGTGTGCGTTGACCTGGGGAAAACTGAGGAGCGGTAGTGATCAGAATCTGATTGACAAACAGATTGCGGCGATTGCGCTCATCTATGACCTGACCATCGTTACCCGGAACACTCGACACTACGATGGGACGGGTGCGAGTGTCGTGAATCCATTTCTTGCCGATCGTTCTTCGGGCGCACCTGCCAACTGAGACGCCTTACGCATGAGCCCCTGGATCAAAATTTGCGCCAACACTTCGCTGGCCGACGCCGAACTGGCCGCGGAAGCGGGGGCCGACGCGGTGGGGTTCGTCTTTGCCCCGAGTCCGCGGCAGGTGACGGCGGAAGAAGTTGCCGAGATCGTGCCGCATCTGCCGGCGACGCTTGAAAAGATCGGCGTGTTTGTGGATGCGGGGTTTGAGGAGATTGCGGCGACGGTTGAAACGGCGGGGTTAACCGGCGTGCAACTGCATTTCGATGCGCCGCCTGCGCTGCCGGCGCAACTGCGCGAGCGGTTCGGGCCGGCGCTGCGGATTCTGGGCGTGGTGCACTTCGATGCAGCGGCCGGGGAGCGCGTGGCGGCGATGGCGCGCGATGCAAACATTGATGCGATGCTGGTGGATTCGCGTACGGCCGCAGCGGTGGGCGGAACGGGACAGGCTTACGACTGGAACGCGGCGCGGCTGCGAATCTTCGGCGCTGGCGGGCAATTGAAGTTGATTGCTGCGGGTGGACTGACGCCGGAAAATGTGGCGGACGCGATTGCGAGATTGCGCCCGTGGGGCGTGGATGTCGTGAGCGGCGTGGAGGCCGCGCCGGGCCGCAAGGATGCAGCGAAGGTTCTCGCGTTTATCGCAAATGCGCGTGCGGCTGAATCGACGCCTTCTTCCGGCGATCTCCGTTCCTAGTACACTAGAAAGTTCCCCTTTTCCTGGGCAAACGAGCAGGAGTTCCTCATGGCATCGGTCATTCTTCCGGCAAGTCCTTCCGAGTCGCGGCCCGGTCGCTTTGGTGTCTACGGCGGGCGCTATGTGCCGGAGACGCTGGTGGCGGCGCTCGACGAGTTGGAGCACGCCTATGCCGAGGCCCGGGCAGATGCGGCGTTTGAGGCCGAGCTCAACTTGTTGCTGGCCGATTACGCGGGGCGGCCGACGCCGCTCTATTTTGCCAAACGGCTGACGGAATCGCTGGACGGAGCGAAGATTTATCTCAAGCGCGAAGACCTGCTGCACACCGGCGCGCACAAGATCAACAACGCGCTGGGCCAGGGACTGCTGGCCAAACGCATGGGCAAGAAGCGCGTGATTGCCGAGACGGGCGCGGGGCAGCACGGCGTGGCTACGGCGACGGTGTGTGCGCTGCTCGGGCTCGAGTGCGTGGTCTACATGGGCGAAGTGGACATGGAGCGCCAGGAGTTGAATGTGAAGCGCATGCGCCTCTTGGGCGCGGAAGTGCGCGGCGTCGCGTCGGGCTCGCAGACGCTCAAGGACGCCATCAGCGAGGCCATGCGCGACTGGGTGACGAATGTGCGCACGACTTACTATTTGCTGGGCTCGGCGCTCGGAGCGCATCCGTATCCGACGATGGTGCGCGACTTTCATCGCTGCATCAGCCGCGAGATGAAGGCGCAGATTCTTGAAAAGGAAGGCAGGCTGCCGACGGCAGTGATTGCATGCGTGGGCGGCGGGTCGAATGCCATTGGCGCGTTTTACGAGTTCCTGAACGACCGCGAGGTGCGGCTGATCGGCGTCGAGGCAGGCGGGCGCGGTACGGCTCTCGGCGAACATGCGGCACGGTTCCAGGGCGGCGCGCCTGGCGTGTTGCAGGGCACGTTTTCTTACGTTTTGCAGGATGACGACGGGCAGATCGCGCTCACGCATTCGGTTTCAGCGGGCCTCGATTACGCATCGATCGGCCCCGAGCACGCGATGTTGCACGACACGGGGCGCGCGGAGTACGTTTCGTGCGATGATGCGGCGGCGCTCGATGCGGTGGTGAAATTGGCGCGGACCGAGGGGATTTTGCCCGCGATCGAGAGCGCGCACGCGGTGGCTGAGGCGATGCGCATTGCGCCTACGTTTTCGGCGCGTGAAATACTGGTGGTAAATCTTTCAGGCCGCGGCGACAAGGATATGGGGATTCTGGCGCACGAGTTGAAATTGTAGAGCCACTCGGGTTCTTGGTATCCCCGGTCTCAAAATCGAGACCGGGGGCACCCATTTTTCAGTTGTTGTAAAGTTTCGAGAGTTTGTCGATGCCGATTCGATTCGATCACAAGCCGGGATTGGTGGTTTATTTGACCGCTGGCGATCCGTCTCTGGACGCGACGCGCGCGATTGCGCTTGCGGCCATCGACGCGGGTGCGGATGTGATCGAACTGGGCGTGCCGTTCTCGGATCCCTTGGGCGATGGGCCCGTCATCCAGCGCGCCATGGAGCGGGCGCTGGCTCAGGGAACGCGGTTGAAGGACGTGCTCGGCCTTGCGCGCGAGATTCGCGTTGCGCGTCCCGCGGCGGGTCTGGTGATTTTCAGTTATCTGAATCCGATTTTGCGTTATGGGCTGGCGAGATTTGCCGATGACGCGAAGGCTGCGGGCGTGGATGGCGTGCTGGCTATCGACATGATTGTGGAAGAGGCGACCGAATACCTGGCGGAGATGGATCGCGTGGGATTAGCGCCGATTTTTCTTGCTGCGCCGACCAGTCCCGACGAGCGGCTTGAGGCGATCGCAGCGCACACCAAAGGTTTTATTTACGCCATCTCGCGTACCGGCATTACGGGCACTCAAGCTGCCGTGGCCAGCGATGCGGCGGCGCTGGTCGAGCGCGTCCGGCGATGGACGGGGCTGCCGGTGGCCGTGGGGTTCGGCATCTCGAACGCGGAACACGTCGCTCAGGTGGCGGAGTTCGCGGATGCCGCGGTGGTCGGCAGCGCAATTGTCGAGCTGATTGAGCGTGTTTCCACGACCGCTGGTCCGGAGAGTGCGCCCGACGCAGTCGCTCGATTTATCAAGGGCCTGCGCCTGCCCCATGCAGCGCTGGCCCGGTGAGAGAAGCAGCTTCTAGCTTTTAGCTTCTAGCCTCTAGCTTGTTCGTTGCAGAACGAGGCGTTGGAGCTTGCATCCGCGAGATGAAGCCAGGAGCTAGAAGCTAGCAGCTAGAGGCTGAAATGACCATCGAAGAACTGCGAATCCGCATCGACGAGCTGGACCTCCAACTGGTCCTGTTGCTGAGTGAGCGGGCGCGCGCCGCGCAGATGATCGGCCGCATGAAAGCGTCTACGTCGCTTCCGGTGTACGAGCCGGATCGCGAGCGAATCGTCTATGCGAATGTGCGCGCGGCCAACCAGGGCCCGCTGCCCGACATCGAGCTGACGCATATCTACGAACGCATCATCGACGTGATGCGGGCATTGCAGCGCAACGAGCTGGCCAGCCAAAGACAAGCCCAGTCCGCCACGCAAGAGGGCGGAACCCCGGGCCACGCCGCGGGTGATACGAGACCCGAGACAGGGAAGAAATCATGATTGTCGCAATGCAGGAGAAAGCAAGCGAAGAACAGATCGATGCCGTGATCAGCGCCATGGGAGAAGCCGGCGTGGACGTGCATCGGACCACGGGCGAGTTCCAGACGATTCTGGCCGGCGTAGGCGCGACGGCCGGGCTCGACCTGACGAAGTTCGAAATGCTGCCGGGCGTGCTGCACGTGCACCGCATCAGCGCTCCCTACAAGCTGGCGGGGCGGGCGTGGCGGCCGGAGGGGACGATTGTCGAGTTCAGGAACGGCGCATCCATTGGCGGGGAAAAGGTGGCCGTAATCGCCGGGCCGTGCGCTGTCGAGAACCGCGAGCAGATTTTCGCGATTGCCGCAGCCGTGAAGGCCGCGGGGGGAGAGTTTCTGCGCGGGGGCGCGTTCAAGCCGCGCAGCTCGCCGTATTCGTTTCAGGGGCTGGGGATTCCGGGCCTCGAATTGATGCGCGAGGCGGCCGAGGCGAATGGATTGTGCGTGGTCAGCGAGGTGATGGAGATTGCGCAGATCGAGCCCATGCTGCCGCTGGTGGACTGCTTCCAGGTAGGGGCGCGCAACATGCAGAACTTTAACCTGCTGCGCGAACTGGGGCAGGTGCGCAAGCCAATTTTGCTGAAGCGGGGCATTGCGGCCACGGTGGAGGAGCTGCTGCTTTCGAGCGAGTACATCCTGTCCGGCGGCAACTACGAAGTGATTCTCTGCGAGCGCGGCATCCGGACTTATGAGACGGCGACCCGTAACACGATGGATATTGCGGCCATTCCGGTGCTCAAGAAGCTTTCACATCTGCCGGTGGTCGGCGATCCATCGCACGGCACGGGACGGCGCGACATGGTTCCGGCGATGGCGAAGGCGGCGGTGGCGGCGGGCGCGGACGCGCTGATTATTGAGATTCACCCCAACGCCGATAAGGCGGTTTCCGACGCGGCGCAGACGCTGTTTCTCGATCAGTTTGAGAAGCTGGTGGCGGAGTTACGGGTGATTGCGCGGGCGGTTGGAAGAACACTGTAGGCGTGGCGTTTCCGTGATGCGACGACGATGTGGAGGATCTTATGCTATTTCTTACGCCTGATCAGCATAAAGACGTCTTACAGCGTTTAGTCGATCTTGGTGGCCGAGCGGCCAACGGCGTACCCCTTAATCAGGCTGATTTGGGGTATACGTCCGTCATGGTGTGCTTCTTGCTCCAGAATTTGTCGGCCGCAGAAACCCTATTGCGGATTTCGAGTTCATTCGGCAGCGAATGGTATCCCGCTGCAGTGGGTTACACGATAGCTCGAACGATGTTTGAGGTTGATGTGACGGCTCACTACATCACGAATGCTCCGGTGGAACGCGTTCCTCAGTACATCGATTTCACTGCGGTCTTGAACAAACGCGAGATGGATGCGTGTAAGAAGCATCGCGGCAGTGAGGACCCGCAGTGGCGAGAGGCGATGGACCTTCTTTGGAAGAATCACTGGGCGGGACGAGAGAATGAAATCGATGCAAAGTTCAATGCAGTTGTTGCTCGGTACACAGCGAAGAACAAGAATGGAAACACATCTTCATTTCGGAACTGGGCAGGGAAGTCGCTTCGCGAGATGGCCTCCGAAGTTAATCATTTAGAAGCCTACGACATCTTCTACGCAGAGCTATCCTCATTCACTCACGCTGACGTGCATCTCGCTGATCGCTATCTGCAGCTTCGTCCTGATGGACCCGTTTGGTCGCAAAAAGCAAGCGAATATGATGTTGGAAATGTGTTTAGACACGCGGCGAGCTTTCTGACGTGCAATTTGGAACTGTTCGGCAGACGATTCAAGACTTGGACCGATTTAGAGGTCGCTGACTGCTGGAAAGTAGACTTGAGGGTAGAATGACCGCAGAAATCGAGCGCATCTCCATCCTCGGCACAGGCTTACTCGGCACGTCCGTAGGGCTTGCTCTGCGTGAGGCGGGATTTGAAGGCACGATTGTTGGATGGAATCGCAGTCCCGAGCAAGGGCAACTGGCGCTGAAGATGGGCGCGGTTGATTCGCTTGCTGCTGATGCAATCGAAGCGGCACGCGCGAGCCAGGTGACGTTGCTGGCTGTGCCGATTTACGCCACGCTCGATTTTATGGAGAAGTTGGCGGGGGTGCTGGGGCCGGAGCAGCTTGTGACCGACGTGGGCAGCACCAAGCGGGTGATTACCGAAGCCGGCACGCGGCTTTACAACACGCCGGAACGCGCGGCGTTTTTGCCTGGCCATCCGATGGCGGGCAAAGAGCGCGGCGGCGCTTCGCTGGGCGATGCGAATCTGTTTCGCGGCGCGGTGTGGCTTTTTACCGACGATGCCGGGGCAAAACGCTCGCGGCAGTCGGCAGAGTTAGTGAAGGAGTGGCGCGAGTGGGTCGCAAAGATGGGCGCGAAGACGCTCGATCTCGATGCCGCGCGCCACGATGAATTGGTCGCATGGGTCAGCCATCTGCCGCAGTTCGCGGCTACCGCCTTGAGCGCGCTGCTCGAAGAGGAAGTGGGCGGAGCGCCGGAGCTCAAGGACGTGGGCGGGCGGGCGTTGCGCGAGATGACGCGGCTGGGCGCGAGCCCGTTTTCGATGTGGCGCGACATTGCGCACACCAACACCGAGGCTGTGGAGCGGGCGCTTGCGGCGCTCGAGCAGCGCCTGGCCTATTTGCGCGAAAACCTGCGCACACCGGAGTTGCGCGACGAGTTCGAGCGGGCGAACAAGTTCCGGCAGGAGTAAGGCCGCTGGCGCTCTGAACGCGTAACTCGCATTGTCGATGGCTTGCGCGGGCGTGGACGCCCGCACGACAGCCGGTCTGGAGACCGGCGCTACCGTGGGCTGGCGGCCGCATTCCGGCTCTCAAAGGACTCAGCGCAACAGCGATCCCGTGCAATCGCTCGTCACTTGTTTCGCTCTCGCGCCGCGCAGGTGAAGATTGAGGCCGCTCAGGATGATAGCGCAAGGAGAGGCCGGGCGCCAGGCTTGACGCCTGCTATTCTCAAGGCTGCGGAGCTCACGCCGCGTGGATTGGAGGCTCCGCCGCGCTTCTAGGAGTCTCACGTTCATGCCCGATCCCGCACTCCCAGCCGCCTCCGAGGCTGCAACTCCGGAATCCATGGGATTCTTCCATCCCTCCAGGCGTCCCTACCGCTTTACGATCCTGTTGTTCATCAGCCTGCTGGTGCTGGGCAGCTATTTTGCCTACGACAGCATCGGGGCACTCGCGCCCACGCTGATCGCGGATCTGCATCTGAACCGCAGCACCATCGGTAATCTCTACACGGCCTACTCCGTGGCCGCTATCGCGATCGTCTTTTTCGGGGGCATGCTCTACGACAAGCTGGGTCCGCGCCGGTCGAGCCTGCTGTTCTGCTTGCTGGTCCTGGTGGGCGCCACCATCGTGGCTCTCGCCCATTCCACGTGGCAGCTTTTCGCCGGGCGGTTGATCTTCGGGGCGGGATCGGAGACGCTGATCGTGGTGCAGAGCGCGATCATCAGCCGCTGGTTCAAGGGCAAGGAGATGGCCCTTGCCTTCGGCATCGCTCTTACCATCAGCCGCGTGGGGACTCTGTTCAGCTTCAATACCGAAGAACTGATCGCGCGCTACTTTGGCAGTTACCGCGTGGCGCTTTGGGCCGCGGCGGGTTTCTGCCTGTTCAGCGTGCTTTGCAACCTGGTGTACAACGCCATGGACCTCTATGGCGAGAAGGTGCTCGCGCTGCCGAAGCCGGAGGCCAGCGACAAGATCTCCTTCTCCGATATCGCAAAATTCAATTCCTCCTTCTGGTTTGTCACTCTGCTCTGCGTCACGTTTTATAGCGCCATCTTCCCCTTCACGGCGCTTGCTACCGACATGTTCCACGACAAGTGGGGCATTCCGCTGGTGAGCGAGTCCACGGGCAGCTTCATGGTGCAGATCTTTGGCAATTTTCTGCACATGTTCTCGACTGCGCCGGGAATGACCAGCATCATCATCTTCGCGTCGATGGTCTTTGCGCCCTTTGCCGGCGACCTGATTGACCGGATCGGCAAGCGGGCCACGCTGATGGTGGTGGGCTCGCTGATGCTGATTCCCGCGCACCTGATCATGGGCATCACTCACTGGAATCCGGTGCCCAGCATGATCGTGCTGGGCGCGGCCTTTGTGCTGGTTCCCGCGGCCATGTGGCCGTCGGTTCCGCTGGTGGTAGAGGAGAAGCGGGTGGGCACGGCCTTCGGCCTGATGACGGCCGTTCAGAACCTGGGTTTGGGATTATTTCCGCTGCTGAACGGCAAGCTGCGCGACGCGACCGGAAGCTACACGGCAACGCAGGTGATGTTTGCGTGCCTGGGCGTGGCGGGGCTTGTTTTCGCCTTCCTTCTGTTGCGGTCGGATCGGCGACACGGCGGGAAGCTGGAGCAGGGAAAGACCAAAGAGACGGATTTGCCCAGGATCGAAGAGGCGATGGAGCAACACTAGAACTGGTTGCAAAAATGCTCGGGACCGATTGAAAAACCTCCCTCGGGTGCTAAAGCAGGCTGCGGAAAACGGCTGAACTTACGGAGTATTTTGAGAGAACATCCCGCAGGGGCTGAAGCCCCACGCACAATTTGCGGCACTTACGGCACGACTGAAGTCGTGCCCTGACACTTCGTGCTCCCCTTGAAGCCTTTTTCCGCAGCCTGTAAAACCCTCCGAATTTTGCGGCTTCTTGCGCCACGGCTGAAGCCGTGCTCTTTCGCGGAATATGGATCACGATTTAGGTGTTAGCTATTAGGGCAAATCTACTGTTGGTATAGCTATCGGTCAGGCGCTTTCTTTTCAATCCACGCGCAGCCAATATTCGGTTCGGCCCAACAAGGGAACGCCGATGTAGCCACGCACGCGGAGTTTTCTGCCACCGTCCTCGAGGGTAAGCGAAGCGCTATAGACTTTGCCGTTTTCCGGATCGAGAACCTGCCCGCCATCCCACCGATCGCCGTCCAAATGAAATCCCCACAGAATCTCGAGCCCGAGGAGCGGCTGGTCCTTCTTTGCGCCGCTGCAAAGGTTACAGGTGGGATGAGGGGTGGGTGGATTCAAGAGCGTCACGATGCTTCCTGTGAGGGCTCCGTTTTGCTCGCGGATTTCGACGATCGACTTCGGTTTTCCGGTATGGTCGTCGATGGTTTTCCATCGACCGACCGGCGAGGCAAGCGACGACGTAGACGTGTCCGCGGCCAGCGCCGGAAAGGAAGAACCGGCAGGCACGGCGAGAGCGAAAAGCAGGGCCGGAACAGAGGCGATGCGAAGCAAGGGAAAGTTCATGGTGTCTCGAAATTTGTACGAACGATTAGACTCGCGAGGCGTGTATGGGTTTGGGAGATTTCTACCCCGAGTGCTTGAATATCTCCTCTTCGGAGGCGGACAGTTTGGCAGGATCGATGGCGTCGAGGCCTTCGGCGCGGGCGGCTTCAAGCAACGAGGTGGAGGCGGAGACGAAGGAGATGCGCGTGCCGGGAAACATGTCGCGCGCGACCAGTGCCGCGCCCAGTTGCAGAGCCTCTGGCCAGCGCAGGGCGGTGCGATCGAGAAGCTGCCGGGTGGCCTCAAGCACGCCGGGATTCAATGGCTGCTGCACCATGCGCGCGGCTTCAACGCGCAACAGCTCGAAGGCGGTGACGGCGGCCTCGGGCGCGATGTTGCCGGCGCGCTCACGGCGGCGGATGGCCGCGTAGACTTCGAGCGGCGTAGCGGCCGAGATCAACTTGCGATTATCCTCGACGTTCTCCATCAGCCGGATGAGCGCTTCAGTGCCGGGCTCGCGCACGAACAGCCTGGCGAAGGCCGTGGCCTCAAGGAAGAAGAAACTCACTCCATCCCCCGTTCTGCTTCGATGGTGACGGCGACCGGCGCGCCCTGAATGTCGATGGGCTGGAAGCGCTGCGCTTCGTCGGGAATTCCCGCCTCGGCGCGGTTGAGACGGATGGTGGTGGTGGGATAGGCGGGGGTTTTGGGGTTGGCGATCTTGCTGGTCATCACCACGCCGCGCTGAATAGCCTCGGCCAGCACCGCCTGCCGGGATTCAGGATGCTGGTTCCAGCGGAAGGCCTTGCGCGGCAGGAAGGAATCGCGGAACCACTTGAGGGCAATAAAAGCGTGGCCGCCGCGCTCGGCTTCAGCCAGCGCCGCGCACAGCTCTTTGATACGTACGTCCATATCGGCGGGGAACGTAGAATCCTGCTCTTCGTCACCCTCTTCGGAGTCCAGCGCAGGGGCGCGCTGCGCGCGGGCAGCTCGTGGAGCGGGCTCGGCGCCTTCGATGCGCTCGAAGTAGATGCGCACCTCGTCGAACTCCGGCGACCAGGTGTTGACGGAAGCGTCGCGGCGCTTGCTGCGGCCGTTTTCGCTGCACAGCTCCACGATGGCCTGGTAGCCTGCCGGGGCCAGAAAGCGCAAGACGCGCATCAGTCCGGGATCCTGGGTGAACGCGAGCTCGTTCAGAGCCTCTTCAATGATCTCTTCGGCGGCGGGGATGCTGAGAGTGTCATTCTCAGCGTGATTCTGCAAAGTTGGATTCGACTTCATCTCCTTCTCTCCCTATCCTGCCTTAGTCCGCACAGCCAGCACGCTCCCCGGCCGGCGAATCCGGCTCGGAGCCGCACAGGCGACTTCAGGCAGCAAACCTCAATTTATTTTTTGGCAACCAGTTCTCTGGAGTAAAGAAGAACGGGCTCTCGCTCGTCCGATTATTCAAAATAAGAGTTCATGATCACTGCTGCATTGGCCGGTTCTTTTTACGACTACCTCTACCCAGCCGTGAAATAAAAAGGGGTAATGTGACACCTTGGAACTACAGATAGCGATCAATCCTATGTTGCCGGCCATCAGTCGTTCTAAGCGATTGTGGGCCAGCTATCCTGATATGTGAGACGATTCTAACTCAAAAGAATGACTTATGCGCTTGAAATAACAGAAATCTTCTCGACGGGGAGGAGATTTGCGGGGGAGAAGTTGGCTTAACTTCGATGTTGCCGCTCGTAAAATGAATGTATGCGGTGTTATTTCTGGTACCTGCTGACCTTTTGCCTGATATCTTGCTGCCTCTATGGCGAAGGGCCGCCCTTCGATCTGTCCGGCCCGAAGGTGGATGTGCACGTGAGGCGGGGGGAAGTAACACTGCCCATTTCCGAGGTCCCTAACCTGCTTGCCGGCGACCGATTGTGGATTCATCCCGACCTGCCGGAAAGCCAGGGAACGCACTTCGTGCTGGTGGTGGTATTTCTGCGGGGATCGACCAATCCGCCGCCGCCGGAGTGGTTTACCCGCGTGGAGACGTGGACGCGCGAGGTCCGCGACGAGGGCGTTTTTGTGAAGGTTCCCGCGGAGGCCGAGCAGGCGCTGTTATTTCTTGCGCCGGAGACGGGAGGCGACTTTAATACTCTGCGCAACGCGGTGCGGGGACGGCCGGGCTTGTTTGTGCGCGCCGCCCAGGATTTGCAAGCGGCAAGCTGGGAACGCATGCGCCTGGAAGCCTACCTGGACGACGTGAAGGTGACGTCGCAGTTCGATCCTGCAGCGCTGAAGACGCGCACCGAGATGGCGGCGCGAAGCCTGGGCATCAAGATCAACGAGAGCTGTTTTCTGAAGCCCGCCGATCAGCAGGCTTCGTGCCTGTCGCAGAACTCCGAAGGCATGGTGCTGGACGACACCAACGCGGAGTCGCTGGTGAACCAGTTGACGAGCGGTTCGACGCTGGACCTGATGAACCGGATCAGCTCGACGACCATGGCCGGAGCCGGCGCGTATAGCCCTTACGTGGGCGCCATTGTGGATACGGCCAGGATCCTGAGTTCGCTGCACACCGCGCACTTCCAGTACATTCCTGCGCTGGCGCTGCCCACGGCCGACAGCCTGAATCTGCGGCTGAATATGCCGCCCTCGTTCATCAATCCCAAGTCAGTGGTGGTGGTGGCGCTGCCGCCCATCGGGATTTCGCGACCGGAGCCGCTGCATCCGGTGAATCCCAGCGAGAGTTTTTGCGCGCTGCAACCGGATCTGGTGCTGCCGGCAGCGGGAGCGCCGTTGGTATTCGCCACCGGGATGGCACACGACCTGTTTCTGCAGATCAAATCGGACGGAGTGAAAGCGAAAGCGATCAATGTGCCGGTGAGGGCCGACCCGTCGCGGGGCGGCCTGGTGCTTGCCGAGCCGATGCCCGCGCTGCCCGGCGGTGAATTGACAGCCGTGGTGCGCGGTAAGTGGGGGTTCGACAATTGGGAGGGTCCGCGCTACCAACTGGTGATGGCACAGGCGGGCAAGTGGACACTGGCCGCCACAGACCGGTCGGCGCTGGTGGTGGGCCGCGACGACACACTGCATATCGAAGGCCCGACGACTGTTTGCGTGGAGAAGGTGGAAGCACAAACGGCCGGCGGTCACACGCTGGCGCTCGTGTGGAAGTCCCCGAAGCCGGGAATCCTGGAGGTGAAGGCGCCACTCGAGGATGCGTTGCCGGGACCGGTGAGCGTATCCGTCTACCAGTTCGGGCTGGCCGAGCCCGACCGGCTGGCGATGGAGGCCTACGACGCGGAGGCTTCGCTTGAGGGATTGGCGCTGAGCGCGGGCGACGAAACTGCGCAGCTCAAGGGCACGCGGCTGGACGAGGTTGCCGAAGCGCAGGTGGAGGAGATTGCCCTCAAGCCATCCTCTCTGAACCGCGTGGGGGATCTGGATGTGTTGCTGATGACAGCCGGCGGATCGACGGCGAGCCTGGTTCCCGGCAAAGCGTATGTGGCGAAGGTGGAATTGAAGGACGGCCGCACGCTGACCGCGCCGGTGACGGTCGAACCACCGCGGCCACAGGTGGAGCTGCTAAGCAAGGGCGCGCAGAACGACGCAACTCAGCCCGAGCCGCCGGTCGAATTCGGCAGCGCCGACGATCTGCCGATCGGGGAACGGCTGGTGTTCTTCCTTAAGTCGGTTGTGCCACAGACTTTTCCGCGCGACGAAAAGGTGGAAGTGGCCGCGGACGACTCGAGCTTCAGCACCACGTTGACGCTGAGCGACGGGAGCCTGATGCTCGAGGACGCGCACACCGCGGTGGGCAGCCTGGAACCGCTCAAGCGCTTCGGGGCCTCGGCCTTCGGTCCGGTGCGCGTGCGCGCCATTGCCGCGGATGGCGCGGGCGGCGATTGGCTGCCGCTGGGCACGCTGGTTCGTACCCCCGGATTTACAACTTTGCGCTGCCCGCACGCAGCGGCCAAGCCCTGCGCGCTGGGTGGAAGCAATCTGTTCCTAGCCGAGTCGCTGGCGGCGACGCAGGAGTTCGACGATCCGGTCGATGTGCCGCCGCAGTTTACCGGGACGCAAATTATGGTTCCGCATCCCGTGAACGGGGTTCTCTATCTCAAATTGCGCGACGATCCTGCGACGGTGCAGAGGCTGACGCTGGCCGTGACGCCGCTGCCGGCGGGAGCGTTGCCGGCTGCTGCGCCGACGGCTCCGCCCGCGGCCTCCGCGACCGTCCCGGCTTCTTCATCGGAGGGACAGACGGACCAAGGGGCACAGACGCAGACGCCCGCGCCGAAGCAGTAGTAGTGGAATTGCGCCGGCCGAGCGGCTAACTCCGCAGCACCGCTTCTTAGTTGAAGTAGGCGCGATTTTTTTCTGCGAAGTCCGCTTTATCGGCAGGCAGCTCTTCGAGCGCAAAGATGGCATTCTGCGCGCAGATGGAGGCGCAGTTGCCGCAGTCGATGCACTCATCGGGATTGATAAAGACCTGGGAGACGGTGGCTGCGGCAGAATCGCTCTCCGCAGGGGCGATAGCGGCAGTGGAACACTCCGCAACACAGACAAAATCCTTGGTGCAGGCATCGGTTACGACAAAAGCCATGGCAAATATGCTCCTCAATCGTTGGCGCGCTTTTGAAATTGCGCCGTCCTCTTGAGGCTAGCTTTGGAGGCCCACGTCTCACCGTGATCCCAGTCACGAAGCCATCGCAAGGGAGGGGGGAATCTGTCCGGTAACGGTACAAAAGGCAGACTCCAACGCGATTTAACCCACCGTTGACCCTTCATTCGGGCGGGTCGGCCAACATGGAGACATGCTCCTGGTCAAGCGGCCCCCAACTCTCGCGCAAGTGTTCTCTTGCTGGAACTGGAAGTGTGCGTTGCTGAGCGCTACCGCACGCTCGCTGGTGTATCTTGCGGCGCTGGCGCGCTCCGGCCCACACGGGCGAGTCTCGATCGTCGCGGTGGAAATTGCCTATGTCTCGCTGACGGCGGGAATCTACGCCGGAATGCAGCAGAGGGCTCTCCGACTCCGTTCCCGGCTGCTCGGCAACCTGATTGTGGCCGGCGGCGTCCCGGCATTATCTCAGGGGATCGACTGGCTGGCGCATCGCGCTGCCGGCGCTGCCGTTCCATTCAGAGCTTTGGTGGCCGTGAGCATCTTTACCGGAGTTTCTGCGCTCTTCCACCTGTTTGTGATGCGCCGTGGCGTGTTTCTGACTGGCCAAGGCCGTTCGTTGGGCGACGATTTCCGGCGCATTCCGCGGCTGGTGGCGGGATTTGTGGTTGCGCCGTATGCCTTGATGAGCTCGCTGGCGGGCCGCGTCGCGCGCGTGGCCGAGTCGGAGGCGGCGCTCTAGAGCGTTTTCGATTCACTTGTCAACATAGCCGACAACGTGCAAGGTGGCTTTTTCTTGATGAAAAAGCCACGAGGCATTGTGCATTCTGTCAGGAGCAGAATCGAAAACGCTGTAGGGTCAGCGGATCGGCAAGTCAGCGAGTCAGCGGCGTTGCCAACCCCCGGAGAAATTTCTCGTCGTCCCCGCTCATCGTCGTGTCTCGACCGCGACTTATCTTCTACCGACCGACTACCTGGTGATGTCGAGGTTGAGGTTTTGCGATCGGACGACCTGGGAGGTCGTCCCTGTGCCCACGACCTGAACGACATAGTTGCCTGGCGTGGCTGTGACCTGGAGGAGAGTGGCGCAGCCTGCGGCGGCCCATGCGGCTGCGGTGAGGACGAGCGCGATGGCGAGGAGCCGCGCGGGCAGACGACGCCGCCAGAACAGCGATCCGAAAGCTAGACTGAAGGGCAAGAGGAAACCGGCAAGCGCGAATCCCCCGCGGCCGGAGCGGCGGCTCGACTGAGTGGTTGCGCCGCTCTCGGCAACGTTGGTGTCGATGGTGAGCTGCGTGCTCGCTGTTCCGCCTGCAGGGAGATTGAGGCTGACAGAAGCGAATTGACAACTGACCGCCACGGGAAGCGATGCGCAACTCATGACGACGGTATCGCTGAAGTTGGCAATCGAGGTCAGCGTGACCGTGACGGTGGATTTCTGCAAGAAGGGAATGCTGACCGTGGCAGGATTGACCGTGACCGTGAACCCGTAGGCAACGCCGGCGACGGAGATGGTTTGCGAGGTGGAAGAGCCATTGAACGGGTCGCCGGCGTAGACGGCATCGATGTTGTAATTGGTGCCCTTGAGCAGTGTCGGCGAGAGCGTGGCGACGCCGCTCGGATTGAGCGTGACCGCACCCAGAGACGTGGCGCCGCTAAAGAAGGTAACCGTGCCGGAAGGCTCGGGGCCGCTGCTCGTGCCGGTGACCGTAGCCGTCAGAGCCACCTGCGGATTGGTCCCGGTCGTAGTGGTGGCGGCGAGCACGGTCGTGGTGGGGATCGCGGTCACGGATTCGCTGATGCTGGCCGAGGTGCTGATGGCGTCGTAGGCATTGCCCAGGTATTCGGCCGTCATGGCGTAGCTGCCTGCCGGCAGCGACGAGTTTGTGAGTTGAGCCGCGCCAGCGTTGAGGGGTGCGGTGCCGATGACCACGCCGTTGGCCAGGAAGTTGACGCTGCCCGTGGGTGTGACGCCACTACCCGTTACCGTGGCTGAAAATGCGATGGGACTGGCAGCCGCTGCCGTAAGGGGCGAGACGCTGAGCGCGGTTTGCGTGGTCGCGAAGACGACCATCAACAGCAACGGCCCACCGCCGGAGCAGGTTAACTGCGAAGCTCCGGAGCAGGCCAAAGACGCCGAGGAGCTGCCGATGGCGTTCGAGTTGCCTTGATAGGTGGCGACGACCTCGTAGGCTCCAGCCACCAGCGTGAGAGTGATGGCCGCGACTCCCGAGGGATTCAGGGACGCGCTGCCCAAGAGCGTAGTCCCCGAGGTGAAGTTGACGGTGCCTGTGAGCGGCGCCGAGCCTTCGGCCAACGCGACCGACGCCGTGATGGTCTCCGGGGTTCCGGCGATTCCGGATACCGGCGTTGCCGCGACCGTGGTCACGGTGTTCGCCTGCGCGACGGCTTGATTGAGAGGCGTCGCGCTCGATTTAGAGCTCTGGTTATAGCTATCGCCGGCGTAAGTGACCGTGATGGTGTGCGCGCCTGCGGCCAGCGTGGAGATGGTGAAGGTTGCCGTTCCGGGATTGCCGGCGAGGGTCCCGGTTGCGATGGGCAGACCCTTGTCGAGGAGCTTCACGGTCCCCGTGGCTGGGAAGATGGCGGTGGACGTAACCACGGCCGTGAAGGTGACAGGAAGGCCGTAAGTGGAAGGGTTCAGGCTGGAGGAGACGGCGATCGACGACGAGGCCTGAACGTCCTGGTAGAGGACCGGCGAAGTGCTGCCCTCGACCCCGGCGCTCGGATTGCCGCTGTAGACGGCGACGATCTGGTGCATGCCGTTCGCGAGCGAGGGAGCGGTGTAGGAAGCCACGCCGCTGGCGCTGAGAGTGGGCGTGCCGAGGATCGTTGCGCCATCCGAAAAAGTGACCGTGCCGCTGGGAGTGACGCCGCCGCCGGAGCTGTTGACCGTTGCCGTAAAGGTAACGCTCTGGCCGACGGTGGCGGGATTCACGCTCGAGGTCAGGAAGACGGCCGTGCCCTCCAGCACGGATTCGACAAACGCGGGCGAGGTACTGGCTGCGTGGGCCGGGTCGTTTGCGTTGTTGTAGGCCGCGGCGATGGAGTGCCGTCCGGCCGCGAGCGTGGAAATGGAAAAGGTGGTCACGCCCGAGGCATTCAGCGTGAGGCCTGAAGCGAGCGTCGTGGTTCCGCCGCCAAAGGTATCGGAGATGCTGACCGTTCCTGTCAGGCTGCCGGTGCCCGCCGGGGCGCTCACCGTTACCGTGAAGGTCAAGCTCTGCCCGAAGCCCGAGGGGTCGAGATTGGAGGCGACAACGGTGGTGGTGGCAGCGATGGATTCGGGGACCGCCAGGTTACCCGGTATCTCTTCGACGACCATGGCTTCAGTGTCGGCGATGTAAAGGTTGCCGCTGCCGTCGAGAGCAAGACCGGCGGGCGCATGGAGCGTCGAGTTTTGAAATTCGCCGTTCGTGTCCGCATCAACTTCGGCGTCAGTATCCGCATTCGGGCAGCCGCTCTGGGCGAGCGTCGAGAGCAAGCCCGGGGTGGGGGACTGCGGCCCGCCGACTTTGCGAATGGCAGCATTCCCGGTTTCGGCGATGTAGACATTTCCGGCTGCGTCCACCGCGATGCCGGAGGGCGACGATAGTTCGGCTTCGGAGGTCAATGCGTTGGTGGACGCGCATTGGAGATATCCAGAAATTCCGGTTCCGGCAAAGGTGACGATGTTGCTCTCGGCAGAAACCACGCCGCCCGTGGCTTCGACTTCGCGAATCCGATGGTTCGCCGCATCGGGAATGTACATGTTGCCGCCGGGATCGAAAGCCACCGCGTACGGATGGTCGAGCTCGGCCGCGCTGGCTGGACAACCGTCGCCCACGGAGTCGCTCGCTCCGTTGCAGACCGTGCCGTTGAAGTTGCCGGCGACGGTCGAGATCGTATGCGTGACTGCGTTGACGACGCGGACGAGATGGTTGCCGGTGTCGGCGATATAGATGTTTCCGCTGGCGTCGAGGGTCACGCCCTGAGGCTGGTTGAGCGAGGCTTCGGTGGCCGGGCAACCATCTCCCGCGGCGTCGCTCGCGCTGCCGCAGAGCGCGCCGTTCGAGTTTCCAGCGACGGTCGAGATGATTCCAGTGACCGCGTCGATGACGCGGAGTGCGTTGTTGCCAGTATCGGCAACGTAGAGATTACCCGCGCCGTCGAGGGCCACGAAGCCCGGATTGTCAACCGTGGCATTCGCGGCTGGTCCGCCGTCGCCAGTGTAAGCGGGATTGCCGTCGCCGGCGATGGTGGAGATGATGCCTGCGCCGGCGCAGGTGGTTCCCTGAATAGTGGGCGCGGCCGCTGGGCCGCATACCATGCGGACGCGGTTGTGGCCGGAGTCGGCGATGTAGATGTTGCCTGCGCCGTCGAGCGCCGCGCTGCCTGGCAGGTAGAGACTCGGCTTGCGTGGCCGGCTGGTTGTCCTCTACAGAGGAATAGAGCCCTGATTGCCCGGCCACGCGGATCATTTGGCCGGCGACTGGGGCAACCGATGCTCCCGTGCCCGTTCCGGAAAGGTAGGTGATGCCTAAAACTTTGTCTGTGCCGTTCACAGCGCCGACAAGCACTACCGCTCCCCGGCGCGGGCCGGGCGCGGCGGGCGTGAAGATGACGGGCTGCGTGCATTGGCCGCCG